>NZ_BAAGPQ010000001.1:0-45480 GCF_054783995.1 Actinocorallia aurea | reverse complement strand
TCGTGGAACGGGCTGAAGACGATCGGCACGTTCGCGTTCTTGATGTTCTGCGCGAGCGCCCGGATGTAGTCGTCCTCCTGGCCCGCCGCGATCGAGGGGATCGAGGCGACCGCGGGGTCGTGCGCTTCGAGCTCCAACTGCGGGAAGGCGCCGGCGTTCCAGATGGTGCGGGCCCAGTTCGCGTCGGGCAGGCCGCCCCAGCCGAAGAAGCTCTTGATCATGTTCGGCTTCATGCCGGTCTTGTTGGCCAGCGCGTTGCGGTCCGCGATCTGGTTGCGCGCCTGGTCGGTGAAGACCCCGAAGATGTCGCGCTTGGGGTAGATGTACTTGTTGACCTTGACGACGCCCGGCGCGTTGTAGCGCTTGAAGTTCTTCGGCGCCGGGTAGTTGTAGACCTTCTTCTTCTTCTTGACCTTGCGAGCGGCGTCGCTCTCGTCACCCGTGAGGGACAGGCCGAACTCGTCGGTGCCGCCCGCGGTGGAGTCCGCGCCGGTCTCCGCACCGCCGGAGGCCGCCGGGGCTTTCGCCTGGGGGGTCTCCTCGGTGTAGACGTCGCGGCCGCTGGCGTCCTGGTCGATGGTGTAGGTGGGCGTCTCCTTGGGGGCCGCCGTCTCCGTGGTGGGCGAGGCGCAACCGGCCGCGAACACCACGGGGAGCGTGAGTGCCAGGAGTGGTCGGAGGGTCGTCATGACGGATGGTGCTCCAGGGGGTCGGTTACAGGGAAATGCTCAGGGCGCGGAGGGCGCGGGAGCGGGCAGGTTCTTCACCCACAGTTGGTGCGCGCCCTCTTCCCAGCCGAGCCGGTAAGGCACGCCGGTCAGCACGCGGTAGTTGCCGGTGCCTGCCCTGAGCTGTGCGAGCAGCGCCTCGTCCACCGGAGTGGCGGCGGGGTACTGCACGACGATCATCTCGAAGCTCCGCTTGCGCAGGAGCGACTTGATCTGGGTGAGACCGCCGTTGTCGACGGGCTTGGTGACCACGTCGGCCAGCGGGGTCCACTGCGCGGGGCGGTATTCCTCCATGTACTGGCTGAAGGTCTCGGGGGCGGAAGCCAGGTACTTCCCGGAAGGCTCCACGGTCTCGTCGAGGACCGTGGCCACGTCCCGGTAGTCGGGCCAGAGCGAGTACTCGTACTCCGACTGGGCCATGCCGAGCGCGAGGAGCGCCACGGCGGCGATGATGCCGACCTGCGGGAAGCGGAAGTGCCTGCCGATCATGCGGACGAGCCCGACACCGGCCATCGTCGCGCCCAGCAGCCCGGCCATCGCGAGCTGGACCCGCCACAGGCTGTCCTCGAACGCGCTGCCGAGGAGCAGGAGCGGAGCGACCAGACCCGGCGCGAGGAACGCGGCGGACAGGGCGAAACGCCAGCCGCGGCCGGGCTCGGGGTCGGCGCCGACCGGCACCTCGCCCATCCGGGCCTTCCAGATGTAGAAGCCGGCGCCGAACAGGCCGAACGCCAGGAAGGTGCCGAGCCAGTAGAACCAGCCGCTCGCCAGCTCGCCCAGCGGCACGCCCGCGGGCGCGTCCGAGGCGCCGGACGCGTACAGGCCGAGCCCGACGAGCACCGCGAGGAACAGGCCGGACGACAGCCCGATCGCCTTGCCGACCGGCTTGTGCCGCGCGGTGACGAGCACCGCGAGCAGCGCGATCGACGGAAGGTAGAACACCGCGCCGAACTTGACGGCGACGGCGAGCACCGCGACGGGCGCCGCCGCGAACAGCGGCCACGCCGGACCGCTGCGGCTCAGCACGACGAGCCACATCGCGCCCGCGAGCAGCAGCACCGCGAGGGAGTCCTCGGTGGCGAGCGCGCCCGCGACGAGCGTCGGCGCGATCACGCTGTAGGCGCCGGCCGCGGCCAGCCCGACCCGCTCGTTGAACAGGCGGGTCGACAGCGAGTACAGCAGGCCGGTCGCGCACAGCATGAAGATCAGGCTGACCGCCCGCATGCCCTGCACGCCGATCCCGCCCTGGAGCGCCTCCGACAGCGGCGGGTAGATCCCGAGGCCGCCGTGGAACTCGCCGTTCGACGGCAGGATCGACGTCTCGCCCTCGGACACCGTGTTGCTCAGCCGCAGCGTCAGGATCGCCTGCATGAGCAGCAGGCCGAGCAGCACGACGCGGCTCAGCCAGGCGCGGCGCTTGCTGTTGCCGGGCGCCCACGCGATGGGCGGGGCGCTCGGAATCCGGTAGGGGGCGGGGCGTACGTTGGAGCGGTACTTCTTCGGCTCTTCGTGGTCCTCCCGCATCGGGGGGGCCTGGTGCCGGGTCTCAGTCGTCATTGATCAGCTTTACTGGGTCGAAGCCGAGTTTCTGGCCCCACTTGGACTTGAGGGCGTTCTGGTAGGCCTTGACTGAGTCGTCGCGGGCCTCGACGCGGAAGTCGACGACGTTGCCGAACTCCTCCTTGCGCATCTCGAACCAGACGTAGCCGAGGATGTCGTTCTTGCTCGCCGAGCCCTTGAGGAGCTTCTTGACGTCGTTGGCCTTGGCCTGCTCAGCGGTGGAGCCGGTCTCGGCGATCACGATGGGCTTCTGGGTGAAGGCACGCAGCTCGTTGCGGAGGGGGCCGAAGACCTTCTTGAAGATGTCGCCGCGGCCGGCCACGGCATCGTCGTCCTTGTACATGTAGCCGGAGATGCCGATCCAGTCGACGTACTCGTCGCCGGGGTAGAACTCCTTCACCGGGGGCAGGCCGTCGCCCTGGGCGGTGTTGGGGCTCCAGACCCAGATGACGTTCCCGACGCCCATCTTGGTGAACACGTCGTGGATGTGCTTCCAGGCGTCGACGAAGTCCTCGGGGGTGTTGTCCTTGGAGTCGCCCTTGCAGGCGTCGCCGATGTCCTCCTCGGACTTCTCGCTGCCGTCCTTCTCCAGGTGGCCGGAGTCGGAGCAGTACCCCCACGGGTACCACCAGCCGTTCATCTCGTGGCCCCAGGAGTAGGCCAGCGGAATGTTGGCGGCCTTCACCAACGAGGCGTACTTCGAGAGCTCCGCGTCGTACTTGCCGTCCGCGAACTCGCGAAGGGTGCCTTCGAAAGGCTCGACGTCGGCGAACGGCAGAGCGCCCGCCTTCCAGATGTCCTGGTTCTCCTTGGTCTTGAAGTCCGGGCCGAACTCCTCGAAGTACTTGAGGAGGTTGTGCGGCCTCCCCATGAGGTCGCCGAACTCCTTGCGGCCCTTCAGTCCGGTCTCGATCGTCCCGCCGTAGGCGAGGCCGATGTAGTCGTTCTTCGGCCAGATGAGCTCGCGGATGTCGACGGCCTTGGTCAGCGGCACCTTGTCGGCGTTCTCCGCGGCGTGGTAGGCGTCGCGGTCCAGGGCTGGGTCGCCGCAGGCGGCCAGGACGAGCGCGGCGGCCATTCCCACGGCCGCCGCTCTCAGAGTTCTCAGCGTGCGCATCAGTCGTCCACCACGTCCCGGTATTCGCGCGGCGAGACCAGCACCCGGCCGACGACGACGGCGTAGAACAGCGCGGTCACCAGCGCCATCGCCACGTCCGGCGGGTACATGGTCGCCATGCGCCAGCAGGCGAGGCCGAGCCAGATCGCCGCGCAGCCGCCGCTGAAGAACACGTACGACTTGTAGACGCGGCCCATCTTGTTCTTCTTGACGCCGTTGGAGCCGGACGGCTTCCAGCCCATCTCACGGCCGCGCACCATGTCCCACAGCGCGAACACGTGCGCCCAGCCCTGCATGAAGCCGACGGCCCACGCCTCGAGGCGGAAGGGCGCGCGGTGCCAGGCGGGGAAGATGATCGACGCGTAGATGAGGCTGGGGACCAGCCACACCATGTGCTTCATGTTCATCAGGTCCGGCGCGCCGATGAGCATCATGATCGGCAGGATCGGCGCGACGAACGTGAACAGCGCGGTGTGCAGGTAGTAGAGCATGCCCGCGGCGAAGGACATCTTGGTGGAGAACGGCAGCGGGGCCTTCCAGAACTTCTTCGCGCCGAGCAGCGAGAAGGAGCCCATGCACCAGCGGTACTGCTGGTTGTGGAAGGCGCCGGCGTTGTCCGGGCACACCCCGGCCGACAGCGCGATCGGGACGTACTTGGTGCTCCACCCGAGGACCTGGAGGTCGTAGCCGGTGTGGATGTCCTCGGAGTGCTCGATGAGCGTGGTGCCGTTGTTCTCGTTCAGGGCGGCCCGGCGGTAGACCGCGCAGGAGCCGACGCAGATCGAGCCGTTGCGGCGCTGCCGGGAGACCTGGACGGAGCGGTAGAACAACTCCTGCGAGGCGCCCGCGCCGCGCTCCACCCACGTCTGGTGGTCCAGGACGCGGAAGAACTGCGGGGTCTGCACGATGCCGATCTTGGGGTCGTCGTCCATGACCGGCAGGACCTCGTTGAGGATGTCGTGCCGGGGGGCGAAGTCGGCGTCCAGGATCAGCATGAAGTCGCCGTCGGAGCTGTGGTAGCCGAACTGGAGGTTTCCGGCCTTCTTGTACCAGCCGCGGTTCGGCCGGGAGCCGTACCGGAATCCGAAGTCGGCGGCCATGGCCGCGAGTTCGGGGCTGGCGCCGTCGTCGAGGACGTAGGGCACGCATTTCCCGGGATAGAACTCGACGACCCTGCGCACATGGGTCCACGTGTTGTGGATGACCTCGATCGGCTCACCGCACACCGGCAGGAAGATGTCGACCGACGGATAGCGCGCGGGCTTCCAGTTGTCGACGATCTCGCGGTGGTGGTCGATGTCGAAGTTCTTCGTGAACAGGTCGAGCCGCAGCGACAGCAGGTAGTTCAGGACGGTGAAGAACAGGAACGGGGCCGCGAGCCACAGCTGGCTGATCGAGACGAACTTCACCGCCGTGATCGCCAGGCAGACGAAGCTGATGAACGTGAAGATGTTCAGGACCCACACGTACCTGTCGACGTAGGAGTACTTCTCCTTGTCGTCCGGCGGCTGCGGGAGCAGCGGGGAGGGGTCCGGGATCGGGGGCACCGGACGCAGGCGGCGGCCCCGGGGCTGGGGCCGGCGCGGCATCGGAGGAAGGTCCTCCATGGTGCGCAGGGTGTCGCCGCCGACCGGGCCGGGGGGCACGGGGCGGCGCTGGGGGCGGGGGCCCGCGGTGCGGGGGCGCGGGGCCTGGCCCACGCGCATGCCGGCGGCCGCAGGGCGACCGCCCTGCTGGGGGTACTGGCCCTGCGGAGGGCGCGGCTGCCGGGGGGGCATGGGCGGGCGCGGCGGCGCAGCCTGCTGCGGAACTGCGGGCTGCGGGGCAGCCTGCGGCACGCCACCGGTGAGCCATTCGAAGTCAGGCCCGCCTGGCGAGGTCGACGATGAGGTCGACATGTCGGTCACAGAGCGCCTCTCCACGAACACGGAAAGCGGCACATGCCGCACGAAACGGTCTCGACCCTATAGGACCCGCGTTGCCCAGAAGTTACTTTCCACAGATCAGGAAGGTCCGTTGCCCTTATCGGATGATCGGCGACTACCGTCCGTCAGCCGACACCCGGGGGAACGTGACGACGGTCACGAAAGTCATCCGAACTTTCCGTCTCAGCCGTGAATCATACGGTCAGGGCCCCTGTGCTGCCCGAAGCGGGGAATCTCACCCTGGGTGCGGAATGTTCCATTCGCCATGGGAAATAGCGAATAGGCGGTCCGTTCTCCGAGGCCGCTATTGATCTTTCCCAGCGCATTCTGCAATGCAAGTGGATAGGCCAACCGGTGTCAACCACCGGTCGTCGCCGTCGCCGGGACGAAGCGTCCATTCCCGTCACCCAGAGTGAGACGAGTGGCGAGATAGAGGGATGTTCCGCTAGGTTCTCCCTTCAACAGACAAAGAGTCGAACACCTCCTGACTCGGCCCACCCCCCAAGGGGCACATCAGTGCATTCCGTGACAAGGCGCGCCGCAATCGGCGGAATCGCGTTGACCAGCATGCTTTCCGCCGTGCGCCCCGGCACGGCGTACGCGGCGCCCGCCGACACCGGCGCGACCGTCGTCGGCGAGCAGGAGGTACGGGCGCGCACGCTCGACCTCACCGTCGCCACCCCCTCCATCCCGTTCATGCAGTGCAAGATCCGGATCTTCACGCCGCTCGGCTGGAGCAAGAACGCCGCGCGCACCTGGCCGGTCCTCTACGTCTACGGCGGCGGCGGCGAAGGCGGCGACTACCAGGGCTGGGACGTCATGACCGACCTCAAGGACTACGCCGCGGCGTGGGACGTCCTGGTGGTCATGCCCGAGGGCGGCGTCTCGGCCGGCTTCACCGACTGGCTGCGGCCCAAGGGCGGCGGCGTCGTCAACTGGGAGACCTGGCACACCTCCGAGGTGATCCAGATCATCGAGCGCAACTACCGGGGCGGCACCGACCGCGCCGTGATGGGGATCTCCTCCGGCGGGCAGGGCGCCGTCACGTACGCGGCGCGGCACAAGGGCCTGTTCAAGTACGCCGCCTCCTTCAGCGGCATCCTGCACATGACCAAGCCCGGCATCCCCACGATGATGGAACTCGCCGACATGACGTCGTCGACCGGCGCGACCGCCGACCAGAAGTGGGGCGACCCCGTCGCCAACCGGGCCAACTGGCTCGCGCACGACCCCTACTACCTCGCCTCGAACCTGCGCGGCGTCGGGCTGTACCTGACCACCGGGACCACCGGCCGGCCCGGCCCCCTGGACGCGACGTGGGGCGACGTCCTGGAGGACATGGGCGTCGTGGGCGGCACCCAGTCCCAGGTCGTCGGCGGCGTCGGCGAGGCCCTCGTCGGGGTGACGGTCAAGTCGTTCGTCGCCAGGCTCAAGGCGCTCGGCATCCCCTACACCGCCAACATCTACGGCGACGGCCTGCACAACTGGGCGTACTGGAACCGCGAGTTCCGCAGCGCCTGGCCGCACCTGATGAAGGCGCTCAAGGCGCAGAAGTACTGACGGGCGAGAAGCACCGAAAGCGAAGGCCGGTCCGGGAAGCCTCCCGGACCGGCCTTCTGCCTTCTCCTCAGACCGCGAGCATCCTGCCGACTCCCTCGTCGCGCAGGTCGTCCTTCTCCCCCGCGTGGACGACGAGGCCGCCCTCCAGGATGACGAACCGGTCCGCGAGCCGCAGCGCGAGCTCCAGGTACTGCTCGACGAGCAGGATCGCCAGGCCGCTCGCGTGCAGCCGCTCGATCGCGTCCTCGATCTCCAGCACGATGTTCGGCTGGATGCCCTCGGTCGGCTCGTCGAGGATCAGCATCCGCGGCCGGGTCACCAGGGCGCGGGCGATGGCGAGCTGCTGCTGCTGGCCGCCGGACAGGAACCCCGCCTTGCGCTTGAGCAGCGGCACGAGCCGCGGGAACGCCTCCAGCGCCTCGTCCACCGCCTTCCGGTCGCGGTGCCCCGTCGCCTCCAGGGTCACCTGGAGGTTCTCCTGCACGGTGAGCTGGGGGAAGGTCTCGTGGCCCTGCGGCACGTAGCCCATCCCGCGGCGTACCCGCTCGTGCGTCTTCATGCGGGTGACGTCCTCGCCGTCGAAGACGACCTTGCCCGCGGTGGGCGGCAGCACGCCCATCACGGCGTTCAGCAGGGTCGTCTTGCCGACGCCGTTGCGGCCCATCACGCACATGAGCTGGCCCGCGTCGACGGCGAAGTCGATCCCGAACAGCACCCGGGCCCGGCCGTAGGCGGCCTCCAGCCCTTCCACCTGGAGCATCACGCGGCGTCCTCCTTCTTGCGGCCCAGGTAGACCTCCTGGACCCTGGGGTCGGCCTGGACCGCCGCGACGTCGCCCTCCACCAGTACCGTGCCCTCGTGCAGCACGGTGACGGTCGAGGCGTAGCGGCGCAGGAACTCCATGTCGTGCTCGATGACGATCACCGTGTGGTCGCGGGCGACCTCCGTCAGCAGCTCGCCGGTCCGCTCGCGCTCGTCCTTGCTCATGCCCGCGACCGGCTCGTCGAGGAGCAGGAGCTTGGGGCCCTGGGCGAGGAGCATGCCGATCTCCAGCCACTGGCGCTGCCCGTGCGACAGGATCCCGGCGGGCTTGTCGGCGAGGTCCGCCAGACCGATGGTCTCCAGGGCCGCGCCGACCTCGGGCGAGACGCCCCTGCGCCGCCGCAGCAGCTTCACCAGGGGCTTGCGGAACGTCGCGGCGAGGTCGATGTTCTCCAGCACCGACAGCTCCTCGAACACCACCGACGTCTGGAACGTCCGGCCGACGCCCATCCGGACGATCTGGTGCTCCTTGCGGCCGACCAGCGAGGTGCCCGCGAACGTCACCGTCCCCGACGTGGGCCTGGTCAGGCCGGTGATGATGTCGATCAGGGTGGTCTTGCCCGCGCCGTTGGGCCCGATGAGGAACCGCAGCTCCCCCTCCCCCACGGTGAGGTCGACCCCGTTGATCGCCTTGAACCCGTCGAAGACGACCATGAGGTCGCGGATCTCCAGCAGGCCTCCGGCCGGCTTCGCGTCCGGTGTCCGGTCCTGCGTCTGGTCCTGCGTCTGGTCCTGCTCCGGTTCCGTCATACCGCCACCTCCGTCTTGGCCTCGGGCGCGGCCGCCGGGGGCGCGGCCTCGGCGGTCCTGGCGCGGCGGCGGGCCAGGAGGTCGCCCGCCTGGCGGGCCAGGCCCGCGATGCCGCGCGGCGCGGCCATGATGACCAGGATGAAGAGACCGCCCTGGACGTAGATCCAGCCGTCGGGCCAGCTCTCGGAGAACGTGGTCTTCGCCCAGTTCATGAGGACGCCGCCGAGCAGCGCCCCGGCCAGCGAGAACCGGCCGCCGATCGCGACGGCGACGAGCAGCTCGATCGACGGGACCACGCCCAGCAGCGCCGGCGAGATGATCCCGACGACCGGGACGTACAGGGCGCCCGCGATGCCCGCCATGCCGGCCGACACGGCGAACGTGATGGTCTTGACCGTCGCGGGGTTGTAGCCGAGGAAGCGGACCCGGTCCTCGCCGTCGCGGATCGCCACGAGCAGGCGGCCGAACCGGCTGCGGACCATGTGCCTGGCCAGCAGGTAAAGCACCCCGACGGCGATGACGACCACGAAGTAGAACGTGACCTTCGTCGAGTCGTCCTCGGGGTACATGCCGAAGACGTCGTAGAAGTTCGTCAGGCCGTTGGTGCCGCCGGTGAGGCCCTGGTTGCCGATCAGCCAGATCACGAACGCGGCGGCGAGCGCCTGGCTGAGGATGGCGAAGTAGGCGCCGCGCACCCGCTGGCGGAAGACCAGCAGGCCGAGCACCGTGGCGATCGCCACGGGCAGCACCACCACCATCGTCAGCGCGAAGAACGGGCTGCGGAAGGGCTCCCAGATGGCGGGCAGCTCCTCCACTCCGCTCCAGGTCATGAAGTCGGGCAGGCCGCCTTCGCCCGCCTCCTTGAGCTTCAGGTGCATGCCCATCGCGTAGCCGCCGAGGCCGAAGAAGACGCCCTGGCCGAGCGTCATCATGCCGCCCTGGCCCCAGGCGAGGCCGATGCCGAGGGCGGCGATGGCCAGGCACAGGTACTTGGCGAGGAGGCTGAGCCGGAACGGGTCGAGGGCGGCGGGCGCGACGGCGAGCAGCAGCAGCGCGACGGCGGCGAAGGCCAGGTAGCCCCGGTACGAGCCGGTGAGCAGTGCCTTCGGGTCGAACGCGCGCTTGCCCTGCTTGACGGGCGGGGTCGTGCCCCGCGTGTCCGCGCTCACGTCAGGGCCCGGGAGCGCAGGACGAACATGCCCTGGGGACGGACCTGGAGGAAGGCGATGATCGCGACGAAGACCAGGACCTTCGCGGCGCTGGCGTTGGTCCAGAACTCCGCGTACGACTGGAGCAGGCCGAGCGCGACCGCCGCGATCACCGCGCCGCGCAGCTGGCCGAGGCCGCCCGCGACGACGACGAGGAACGCGTCGACGATGTAGTTGGTGCCGAGCGTCGGGCCGATCGGGCCGATGAGGGTGAGCGCCACCCCCGCCACGCCCGCGAGGCCGGAGCCGATGAAGAAGGTCAGCTGATCGACCCGCTCGGTGACCACGCCCGAGCAGGCGGCGAGTTCGCGGTTCTGCATGACCGCGCGCATCCGGCGGCCCTGCTTGGAGCGGTTCATGTAGGCCCAGATCGCCAGGCCGCAGGCGATCGCCAGGGCCATGATGAAGAGCCGGGTGTGCGGGATGATCACGTCTCCGAGGGTGATCCGCCCGGACAGCCAGGACGGCGCGGTGACGTTGACGTTGGGGGCGCCGAAGATGTCGCGCGCGAGCTGCTGGAGCACGAGGCTGACGCCCCAGGTGAGCAGCAGGGTGTCCAGGGGCCTTCCGTAGAACCTGCGGATCGCGAGCCGTTCCAGGATGAGGCCCATCAGGCCCGCGACGGCGAACGCGACGGGCAGGGCGACGATGACGGCCTGCCCTCCGGCGAGGCCCTGGAGCATGTAGGCGGTGTAGGCCCCGGCCATGATGAACTCGCCGTGCGCCATGTTGATGACGCCCATCTGGCCGAAGGTGAACGTGAGGCCGAGCGCGATGAGCAGGAGCGCGCCGGCGATGCTGAGGCCGATCGGCAGCTGGCTGAGCATGGTTCCCCTCCTTTCCTCGGGTGCGGGTGGCTCAGTGCATGCGGGAGGGGCCACGCCCGCCCCCCGGGCCCGCGAGGGCTCGGCGCGCGGGGTGGCCCCGGTGTCCATGCGTGCTGGCTGCGGGGCTCAGGAGAGTCCGGCGGCCCAGGGGTAGTTCTTGAGGTAGGGGTCGGGCTGGATCGGCTCGCCGGAGTTCCAGACCTCCTTGATCAGGCCGTCGGGCTGGATGACGCCGATCCGGGCGGTCTTGTAGACGTGCTGGGTGGGGCCGTCGATGGTGACCTTGCCTTCGGGCAGGTCGAGGACGATGCCGCCGGCTGCCTTCTTGACGGCCTCGACGTCGGTGCTGCCCGCCTTCTCGACGGCGGCGGCCCACAGGTAGACGGCGTTGTAGCCGGCCTCCATCGGGTCGGAGGTCACCTTGTCGGCGCCGTACTTGGCCTTGAAGGCCTCGACGAACTTGGAGTTAACGTCGCCTTCCGTCGTCTGGTAGTAGTTCCAGGCCACGGGCTGTCCGACGATGTTGTCCACACCGATGCCGCCGACTTCTTCCTCGGCGATGCTCACGGAAAGGACGGGCAGGCTCTTGGCAGTTCCGCCGGCGGCCTTGAACTGCTTGAAGAAGGCCACATTGCTGTCACCGTTGAGGGTGTTGAAAACGGCGTCGGGCTTGGCCGCCATTACCTTGGAGACGAGCGTGCCGTATTCGGTGTGGCCGAGCGGGGTGTATTCCTCGCCCAGGACCTCCATGCCGTTGGCCTCGGCGTAGGCCTTGATGATCTTGTTGGCGGTGCGCGGGAAGACGTAGTCGCTGCCGACCAGGAAGATCTTCTTCTTGCCCTCGGACTTCAGGTAGTCCAGGCCCGGGATGATCTGCTGGTTGGTCGTGGCGCCCGTGTAGAAGATGTTCGGGGACTGCTCCAGGCCCTCGTACTGCACGGGGTACCAGAGCAGCGACTTCTCCTGCTCGAAGACCGGCAGCATCGCCTTGCGGCTCGCGCTGGTCCAGCCGCCGAAGACGGTGGCGACCTTGTCGCTGCGGATGAGCTTGCGGGCCTTCTCGGCGAAGGTCGGCCAGTCGGAGGCTCCGTCCTCGACGACCGGCACGATCTTCTTGCCGAGCACGCCGCCCTTGGCGTTGATCTCCTCGATCGCCATCAGCTCGGAGTTGTGCACCGTGACCTCGCTGATGGCCATCGTGCCGCTCAGCGAGTGGAGAATGCCGACCTTGATCTCGTTGGCGTTCGCCTCGGCGCCGTCACCGGACGAGTCCTCCGTGCTGCCGCAAGCGGTGAGCGCGAGTGCGGAGGCGGCCACCAGGACCGCCATTTTCCGCAGGGGGGTAATGCGCAACTTTGCTCCTCGGGCGTGGTTCCCCGTTGTTGTCGGGAACAACCTCCGCGAGGCGTATTTCGCGTGTCCCGCGCCCGTGTTAATTGCGCATTACCGAAGTACCACCATGTGAACATACGGTGAATCGGGGCAGGCGAAAGGGTCTCACCCTGCGGGAACTATTGAAAGGTTACTTTTCAGATGAGGATGGAGAGGCAGGTCACGCTGCCTTCCAGTGCCTCGAACTGGCTGATGTCAAGAACCGTGACCCGCCAGCCGTCGGCGCGCAGCCGGGCCGCCGTGCGCGGGGCGCTCGCGGCGACCATCACGTGGTCCTCACCGAGGACCAGGACGCGGGCGCCCGCGGCCTCGGGCGCGACCAGCAGGCCGGGCAGCCCCGCGGTGTCCACGTGCTCGGGCGATCCGATGAGGGTGCCGTCGGGCAGGGCGGTCATGCCCGTCTTCAGGTGCAGCACCCCGCTGACCTTGACGCCGACGACCCGGCGGCCGCGCATCAGCGGCGCGAACCGGCACAGGGCCTCGTCATCGGTGCGGCCCGACCTGCCGACATACCAGGTGTCCCCGGCCCGCAGGACGTCGCCGCCGTCGAGGGTGCAACCCTCCCCGAGGGTGTGGATCTCCAGACCGAGGTCGCGCAGCGCGCGTTCCGTCCCCGGGGTCTCCGGCCTGCGTTCGGGCGCGCCGGGAGCGGCCAGGACGGCACGGCCGTCGGACACGATCGCGGTGTCCTCCACGAAGACCGCGTCGGGGCAGTCGTCGGCGGGCTCCACGTAGCGGATCTCGAAGCCGGCGTCCGCGAGGACCGCGACGTAGGCGTCGTGCTGGGTGCGGGCCAGGTCGAGGTCGACCGGCACGCGGGCGAGATGGGTGAGCAGCCCCTCGGCCAGCCGGGGCCCGGGTGCCCGGACCAGGGCCGTGCGCGGCGGGGCCGCCGCCGTCACCGGGACGCGCCCTCGGTGGTGAGGATGACGCCCAGGGCGTGCGCCGGGCTGAGGCCGAGGGTCGCGGCGATCCGGTGCAGCTCCTCGCGCTGCCCGTCGCTCAGCTCCCCGGTGCACAGCGCGACCCTGACGATCTGCTCCAGGAACCACTCCCTGGCCTCGACCGCGAGCTGGGCGCCCGTCGCGGCGATCTCCTCCAGCTGGTAGGACTCGGGCATGTCGAGGTCGCCGGCGAGCTCGTCGGGGCCGTAGGCGCTCTCGCCGTAGCCGCGCACGACGTCCACGGCGCGGACCCGGGCGACGGTGTCGGCGGGGTCCCCGGCCAGCAGGGCCAGGCAGCAGGCGGCGCGGGCGGCGGCGGGCAGGGCCGACTCCATCCGGGCGGCGGTCGGCATCCGCAGCACCGAGGTGTTGAAGCGGGTGGCGCAGCTCCGGCACTGCACGGTGTGGCCGAGCCGGGCGAGCGGAATCACGGGCAGGAAGAACAGCGACACGTAGCGGCGCCCGGCGCGCCGCCGGTACCGGCGGTCGCCGCCGCAGGACGGGCAGTGGAACATGCCCTCGCCCACGGTCTTGAAGTTCACCGACACCCCGAAGAGGACGTACATCGGGTGCTCCCTTCGAAGGGTGGAGAAGTCAAGGTACAGAGTGATCCGGCACCATGTGGGCGATATAGCCAGAGACGTGCCGGTGGAAGGGTATCCCCGGGTCGGCGCTGCTCCCGCCCACGATCACGACATCCTCCTGATACCAGGACGGATCGTCGTTCACTGCCATCCGCCTGTAGCCTCTTCGCGCGATGAACACCCGTCTGCCCCGCTCCGCCGCCCTCGTCCCGGCGCTCGCCGCCCTGGCGGGCCTCGGGGCGGCCCTCTGGACGCTCGGCACCCCCTCCCTGTGGCGGGACGAGGCGGTGACCGCCGATCTCGCGGGCCGCTCCCTGCCGCAGCTCGCCGCCGTCCTCGGGAAGATCGACGCCGTCCACGCCGCCTACTACGCGCTCATGCAGGTCTGGACCGCGGTGGCGGGCGACTCGGTGATCGCGCTGCGCCTCCCGTCGGCGCTGGCCGCCGCGGCCGCCGCGGGCCTCACCGCCGCCCTCGGCAGAAGGCTGGTCTCGGACCGGGCGGGACTGATCGCCGGGCTGCTGGTGGCCGCCTCGCCCTTCGTCGCGCGGCACGCGCAGGAGGCCCGCCAGTACGCCATCGTCATGGCCGTCGCCGCGCTGGCGTCCTGGCTGCTGGTGCGGGCCGACGGCAGGCGCGGCTGGGCCTGGTACGCGCTGTCCGTCGTCGCGCTGGGCGCCGCCCACCTGTTCGCGCTGCTGATCCTCCCGGCCCACCTCCTGACCCGTCGCAAGGACTGGCGGGCGTTCCTGATCTCCACGGCGGCGGCCATGGTGCCGCTGTCGGTGCTGGGCTACGCCGCCGCGGGGCAGCGCTACCAGGTCGGCTGGATCGAGCGGCCCACCTGGGACGGGGTCGGGAAGCTCCTCGAAGGGCTCGGCTGGGGACCGTACTTCGTCCTCCCGGCCTTCGCCCTGATGGCCTACGCGGTCTTCCGCCGCTCCCCCGCCGTGCCCGTCGCGCTGCCGTGGCTGGTGCTGCCGCCCGTGCTGCTCCTCGGGGTCTCCCTGGTCTCGCCCCTGTACGTCCAGCGGTACCTACTGTTCTGCGTGCCCGCCGCAGCCCTCCTCGTGGCCGCCGGGCTCGACCTCCTGCCGGACCTCGGGCTGCGGTGGCGGCCCCTGGCCTGGGCCGGGCTCGCCGTGGCCGTCGCCGCCGCCGTGCCCGCCCAGCTCGACGTCCGCCGCCAGGACGCCAGGGTCGACGACCTGCGCACGCTGTCCGACATCGTGGCCGCGGGCAAGGAGGACGGCGACGCCGTGGTGTTCACCGACATCCGCTTCCGGCCCGTCATGGACACCTACCGCCAGGCCTGGCAGGGCCTGGACGACGTCCTGCTGCGGACCTCCCCCGAGAAGACGGGCGATCTCAAGGGCGGCGAGGTCGGCCGCGGCGGCTACCCGGCGGCCCTCGCCGGGGCGCCCCGGGTCTGGCTGGTGGACAACAAGGTGGCGTTCCTGCCCGGCTCCAAGGCCGCGTCTCCCGCCAAGCGGGCCGCCCTGGAGAGCGGCGGCTTCGTCCTGGTCGAGGAGTGGCGGTACAAGGGCGGCAGGATCGGGCTGTACCGGCAGAGCGAGGCGCTGCCGGAGCTCGCCGAGCGCAGCTCGGACCTGCCGTAGGGGCCGATCAGCCGGGGAAAGCCGATCAGTCGAAGAAGCCGAGCCGGCGGAGCTGTTTGGGGTTGCGCTGCCAGTCCTTGGCGACGCTGACCTGCAGGTTCAGGTAGACGCGGGTGCCCAGCATCGCCTCGATCTGCTTGCGGGCCTGGGTGCCGACCTTGCGCAGCCGCTCGCCCTTGCGGCCGATGAGGATCGCCTTCTGGCTCGGCCGCTCCACGAACACGTGCGCGTAGATGTCGGTGAGGTCGCTCCGGCCGGCGCGCGGGCCCATCTCGTCGACGACCACGGCGATCGAGTGCGGCACCTCCTGCTCGACGCCCTCCAGCGCCGCCTCGCGGATGAACTCCGCGGCGAGGATCTGCTCGGGCTCGTCGGTGAGGTCGCCTTCGGGGTAGAGCGGCGGGCCCTCGGGCAGCTTGCCGATGATCACGCCCGCGACCACGTCGAGCTGGTAGGGGTCCTGCGACGAGCCGCCGAGGCCGCCGACGGCCGAGACCGGCACGATGTCGTCCCAGGAGCCGAGCGCGTCGACCGCCATCAGCTGCTCGGCGAGCGCCTGCGGCCCCACCTTGTCGGCCTTGGTGACGATCGCCACGATCGGGGTGCCCTTGATCTGGGCGAGCTCCCGGGCGATGTAGCGGTCTCCGTCGCCGACCTTCTCGTCGGCCGGGACGCAGAAGCCGATCACGTCGACCTCGGTGAGGGTGCCGCGCACGAGGCTGTCGAGCCGCTCGCCCAGCAGGGTGCGCGGCCGGTGCAGGCCGGGGGTGTCGACGATGACGAGCTGGGCGTCCGCGCGGTGCACGATGCCGCGGATGGCCCGCCGCGTGGTCTGCGGCCGGTTGCTGGTGATCGCGACCTTCGCGCCCACCAGGGCGTTCATCAGCGTCGACTTGCCCACGTTGGGCCGCCCCACGAAACAGGCGAATCCGGATCTGAAGTCGGGCTGGTCTGGCGTGGTCACCCTCCGATTCTCCCGTATCCGGGCCGATGGCCCGACCAGCGGCCCGGGAAATCGCCCTCGGGAAGGGCGGCAAGCGCGCGGCAAGAGCCTCGCAAGGGTCCTCGGGGACGGTGGTCCCATGAACAGTGAGACGCGTCCCCCGGTCGTGCGGCCCCGCGCCGCCGGCGACCCCGAACCCGACCTGACCACCTTCGCGATCGTCCACCGCGCGATGCGCGGCGAGGCCCGCAGGCTCGCCGCCCTGACCGCCGAGCAGGGGGACGTGCCGTTCCCCGCCGAGCGCGAGGCCGCGCTCCAACGGCACCTCGACCTGCTGCTCCACGAGATCCACGCCCACCACGACCGCGAGGACGCGCTGGTCTGGCCGCTGATCACCGCCTCCGCCGGGGCCGCGATCGACCTCGCCCCGCTCACCGAGGACCACGCCGCCATCGACCCCTGCCTCGACCGGATCAGGGCGTCCCGCGGCGTCGCCCGGTCCAAGGCGCTGGCCGACCTCCGCGACCTCCTCGACGAGCACATCACCGACGAGGAGGCCTCGGTCTTCCCCGTCCTGCGCCGCTACGTGTCGGTCGCCGACTGGGACCGGTGCGAGAAGGAGATCGCGAAGGCGCCCTTCGCCCAGATGAAGTGGGTCGTGCCCCTCATCGCGTCCTACGCCACGTCCGAGGAGTTGGACCACCTGGTGAAGGAGGCCGGGCTGGGCATGCGGATCCTGCTGCGGCTGACCCGCCCGTCCTTCGTGCGCCTGAACCGCGCGGTCTACGGGTGAGCGGAGCCGCGCCCGCCCCTGCCGGGGCGGGCGGGGGTCAGGGCAGCCGGGAAAGGCTGCGGCGCTCCCAGAAGTCCGATCCCGCGCGGCGCGCCACCTCGGCGGCGCGCGCGTAGTGCCGTGGGGCGTCGGGCAGGCCGAGGAAGGCCGCCGTCTCCCCCAGGACCCAGGAGACGGGGCAGAGGGCGACCGCTGTGGTGAAGGTGCCGACGAAGGCGTCCGCGTACGGCAGGAGCAGCCGGTAGGCGTCCCGCGCGGCCTCGGCGTCGCCGACCGCGACGGCCGCCAGCGCCCTGAGCGACATGTGCAGGTCGAACAGGTAGTCGGGCCGGATCGGCACACCTTGCGCGAAGACCTCGCGCGCCTCGGCGGCACCGCCCCCGGCCGCGAGCGTCAGCACGTAGGCCTCGCAGGCCGCGCCGTACGGCCAGTTCCGCCACATCAGCTCCGCCTCCCCGCTGAGCTCCGCGAGCCGGTCCTGGGCGAACATGACGGCGAAGCGTACGCACCAGCCGACCGCCGCCTCCGCGCCGAACGAGCTGGTCCGGGCCATGCCCTCGACGACGGCCGCCGCGTGCGCGCCCGCCTCTTCGAAGCGGCCCGCCAGCGTCAGTTCCAGGCAGGCCCGCCATGCCGCGAGGTTCAGCAGCAGCGGCAGGTCGTAGCGGCGGGCCAGCTCCACGCCGCGCTCGTGCAGCTCCGCGGCGGCGGCGAAGTCCAGCCGGGAGCACGCGTTGTTGTGCAGCGAGAGCAGGGCCAGCGCCGTGTAGACGCCGAGCGAGTGCCGCTCGGCCACCTCCAGCATCTCCCGGGCGGTCTCCTCCCGCGCGACCACGTCCCCGGCCTCGCGGTGCAGGTTGTTGAACAGGCCGTTCAGCGCGTGCACCAGGATCTCGCCGCCGCCCAGTTCGCGGGCGAGCGCCACCGCCTCCTGCGCGGCCGGCACGCCCAGGCCCGACGGGTCCCCGTCGAGTTCCAGCGCGATCGAGGTGAGCAGCCGCGCCCGGGTCTCGCCGTGCGGCAGCTTCGCCAGGACCGCCTCCATCGCGGCGATGAGCCGCTCGTCGTACAGCCCGTACGGCCTGTTCGCCCACAGCATCGGGGTGTCGACCGCGCTCAGGACGCGCGCGGCGAGCTCCACGTCGGCCGGCTCGGCGTCGGCCAGCGCCGCCAGCGCCGGAACCGCCTCGTCACGGCGGATCCGGGCCGTCATCACGTCGCCGGCCAGGACGAGGGCGCGGACCAGCCGGGCCGTCAGCTCCATGCGGCCCCGCACGTCCCCGCCGGTGCGCGTGTGCGCCTCCAGGGCGCTCGCCCACAGGCCCGCGGCGGCGCGGTGCGCGAAGCGGGTCTCGGCGGCCTCGGCGGCACGCGAGGCGTGCACGGCGGCTCGGTCCAGCCGGGTCCCGGCGGCCAGGTGGTGGTGGGCGAGGGCGGCGCTGTCTGCGGGCCGCAGGTCCTCCAGCGCCTCGGCGACACGACCGTGCAGCCGGGCCCTGCGCAGCCGCGACAGCTCGCCGTACAGGGTGTCGCGGACGAGGACGTGGGCGAAGCGCGGACCCGTCTCGTCCTCGGTGATCAGACCGGTGATGAGCGCGGCCTCCAGGGCGTCCAGGACCGAGTCCTCGTCCAGCGCGCACACCCGCACGAGCACCTCGGCGTCGACCTCCCGGCCCAGCACCGCGGCGGTCCGCAGCACCGTCGAGGCCGTGGCGGGCAGCCGGGCGACGCGCCTGCGCAGCACGTCCCCGACACCCGAAGGCACCTCGCGCAAGGCCGCGTCCGGGCCTTCGGCGTCCAGGAGGCGGGCGGTCTCGCGCACGAAGAAGGGGTTGCCCGCGGTGCGCTCGGCGACCGCGGCGAGCGTGCCGGGGTCGACGGGCCTGCGGCACACCCTGCCGACGAGGTCGGCGACGGCCCCGGCGCCCAGGCCGCCGAGCGCGACCCGCACCGGCTCGCGTCCGGCCAGCGCCGCGAGCGCGTCGGCCAGCGGCTCGCTCGGCTCGGTCGAGCGGAACGTGCCCACGAACAGGACGCCGGGCGCGCGTTCCGGCAGGCTCGCCAGCAGGCCCAGGGTCTCGGCGTCGGCGCGGTGCAGGTCCTCCAGCACGACCGCGAGCGGGGTCTCGGCCGCGACCTCGGCCAGATAGGCGCCGATGGCCCGGTGCAGCAGGAACCTGGCGACGGACGGGTCGCCCTCCGGGGCGGGCGCGGCGTCGTCGAGCATCGGGGCCAGCGCCCTCGGCGCCGGATGGACCGCGTGCAGGGACCGCAGCAGCTCGGCCCACGCCCACGCGGCGGGCGCGCCGTCCACCTCGGGCGTGCGGCCCTGGGCGCGGTGCCAGCCTTCGGCGGCGAGGTCGCGGCAGATCCGGTCGGCGAACGCGGTCTTGCCCGCCCCCGCCTCCCCCGAGACCAGGACGAGGCGCCGCCCGGCCCGGACCGCCGCGAGCACCTCGGCGACCTCGGTCTCCCGGCCGACCAGCGGCTCGGGGTCCTCCGGCGCGGCGACGGGAGACGGCGCGGGCACGGCGACGGTGACCTGCTCACTGGGGACCAGCCCAGTGGGAACCAGCCCAGTGGAAACCGGCTCAGTGGGGACGCGCACGGTGGGGACCGGCGCAACGAGGTCGTCGTCCTGGCGGAGGATCGCGTGCTCCAGCCGCTGGAGCGCGGGGCCGGGGTCGACGCCCAGTTCGGCGGCGAGCAGCGCCCTGACCTTGCGCAGCGCGGCGAGCGCGTCGGCCTGCCTGCCCACCCGGTAGAGGCCGAGCGCGAGCAGCCGCCACAGCTCCTCGCGCAGCGGATGCTCGGCGGCCAGGGCCTCCAGGTCGGGCAGCGCCTGCGCCGCCGACCCGTCGTCCAGCATCGCCGCGGCCCGCCGCTCGACCGCCGTCAGCCGCAGC
This sequence comes from Actinocorallia aurea, assembly GCF_054783995.1. Taxonomy (NCBI): domain Bacteria; kingdom Bacillati; phylum Actinomycetota; class Actinomycetes; order Streptosporangiales; family Thermomonosporaceae; genus Actinocorallia; species Actinocorallia aurea. The sequence goes on along the minus strand of NZ_BAAGPQ010000001.1, from coordinate 25,802 downwards.
CCTTCCAGCCGAGCGGACTCGGCCTCGGCCCAGGGCAGGTCGGCGAACTCCGCGTAGGCGGGCCCGCGCCACATCGCCAGGGCCGCCTCGGCGGACGCGCGCGCCTGTGACGGCTCCGCCGCCCGCCCGACCAGCGTCTCGAACCGCCACACGTCGACGGCCGCCTCGTCCAGCGCGAGCGCGTATCCGGGCGCCCTGGTGACCAGCACGGCCGCGGGGGTCCGCGGGGCCCGGTCCGGCTCCAGCGCCCGCCGCAGATGCGACACGAACGCCTGCACGCCCGCGAGCGCGCGCGGCGGCGCCTCACCCGGCCACAGGTCCTCGATCAGCCGGTCCACCGGGACCATCCGGCCCCGTGCCGCGACGAGCCGCGCCAGCACGGCCCGCTGCCTGGTCCCGCCGAGGTCGGCGGGTCCCCCGCCGACCCTGGCCTCCAGCGCCCCCAACACCCGTATTTCGACCATCTCGGGGGCATCATAAACCGCCCGGGACGCCGGAATCCGCCCCCACGCGGACGTGGACGCGGATCACACACCGGCAGGGTCAGCCGACGAGTTCGAGCGTGTTCCGGTCCTCCTCGCCGCGGTCGCGGCGGGGGCGCGCTCCCGGCAGGACCCTGGCCAGCGGCGCGGGCAGCCACCAGTTGGCCCTGCCGAGCAGCGCCATCGTCGCCGGCACGAGGACGAGGCGGACCACCGTCGCGTCGACGGCGACGGCCGCGGCCAGCCCGACCCCCATCTGCTTGATGAGGACCGCCGGGTCCAGCACGAAGCCCGCGAACACCGCGATCATGATGAGGGCCGCGCTGGTGATGATCCGCCCCGTCGAGGCAAGACCGGCGACGACCGAGCCGCGCGCGTCGCCCGTCCGCTCGTACTCCTCGCGCACCCGCGACAGCAGGAACACCTCGTAGTCCATCGAGATCCCGAACAGCACCGCGAACATCAGCGGCAGCACGTAACTGGAGACCGGGACGCCGTGCGGCAGCCCCAGCACCGAGGCGCCCCAGCCCCACTGGAAAAGCGCGGTGACGACCCCGTAGGCCGCGCCGACCGAGAGCAGGTTCATCACCGCGGCCTTCACCGGCACCGCGATCGAGCGGAACACCAGCAGGAGCAGCGCGCACGACATGCCGACGACCGCGAGCACGACGATCCACAGCCGGTCGATGATGAGCGCGCTGATGTCGCGGTAGGCGGCGGTGAGCCCGGTGACCTCGCCTCCGGCGGGCCGCACCTCGGCGCGGACCGCGTCCACGAGCGGCGCCACCCGCTCGTCCTGCGGGCCGAACTCCGGGACGACGGTGAGGGCCGCGACCGCGCCGTCCGGGGACGGCACCGGTTCCGTTACCGAGGCCACCCCGGGCACCTCGGCGAGCCCGTCCCGGACGGCCGCCGGATCGGCGCCCCCGCCCAGGTCGAGGACCACGACGAGCGGGCCGTTCGCGCCCGGCCCGTAGGCTTCGGCGATGAGGTCGTAGGCCTGCCGGACGGTGCTGGACGTCGACTCCGAACTCGCGTCGCTCGGCCAGTTGCGCAGCGCGAGCGTCGGCGCGGCGAGCGCCAGCAGCAGCGTCAGCGCGGCCAGCAGCCAGGGCAGCGGCCGCCGTCCGACGCGCTCGGCCCAGGCGGCGACCCGCGGTGAGGCCACCGCGACGGCCGCGCCCCTGCGCTCGCGGCGGCGCAGCACGCGCCGGCCCGACAGCCCCAGCAGCGCGGGCAGCAGCGTGAGCGCCGACGCCATCGTCGCGGCGACCACCAGCCCCGTCGCGTATCCCATCGTGACGAACACCGGCAGCCCGGCGAAGGCGAGCCCGCACAGGGCGAACAGCACGGTCATGCCCGCGAACAGCACCGACCGGCCCGCGGTGGCGTTGGCGGCGGCGACCGCCTCGCGCACCTCGAGTCCTTCGGCCAGGTTCTCCCGGAACCGGGTGAGGACGAACAGCGCGTAGTCGATGCCGACCCCCAGGCCGATCATGACGGCGAGGGTCGGGGTCGTCGTGCTCACGTCGATGAGGCCCGCGAGCACGGTGATGCCCGAGACGCCCACGCCCAGCCCGGTGAGCGCGACGGCCAGCGGCAGCCCCGCCGCGACGACCGAGCCGAAGGCCAGGAACAGCACCGCGAGCGCGGCCGCGATCCCGATCGCCTCCGACGTCCCGCCCGGCGCCGACACGTTCTCCGGCACCTGGCCGCCGAACTCCGACCGCGCCCCGGGCACCCGTGCGGCGTCCTCCAGCAGCGCGAGCTCCGCCTTCGGCGCCAGCTCCGTCACCGCCCTGTCATAGCGGACCGTGAGGAGGGCGGTGCGCCCGTCCCGGCCGAGCAGCGGATCGGCCACGTCGGCGACGCGCGGCAGGGCGGCGATCCGGTCGCGGGCGGCGGCCACCGCGGCCGGGTCCAGCGGCCTGTCCCCGTGCACGACGACCCGGGCGTCGGCCCCCGCCATGCGCGGGAAGTGCTCCCGCAGCAGGTCGGTCCCGCGCTGCGAGCCCGTCCCCTTCAGCGTGTAGTCGTCGTGGAGCGCGCCGCCGACGCCCGCCGCCAGCCCGGCGAACACCGCCACGGCCAGCACCCACAGCCCGATCATCCGCCAGGGCCGCCGGGCGGCGAACCCTCCCAGGCGGTACAGCAAGCGCGACATCCCATCCCCTTCACACGGTGGTCCTCAACCGGGACCACTGTGCGGGAGGGTGCTTGCGCACGGGTTGGCCCGCACTTGCGGGCCGCCCGGGGCGGGGCGCGTCAGAGGGTCTCGCGGACCGTTCCGTCGAGGCCGCAGACGAGGACGGGGGCCTCCGCGGCGAGGTCGCGGACCGCCGCGATGTCCGGGGCGCCGCCCGCGGTGACGACGACGGCGGCCTCCAGCGCCTCGGCGCCGCTGGCGACGGCCATGGCCACCGCGGTCTGGAGGGCGGTCAGCGAAAGGCTGGGCAGGGCCACCGTCGAGGCGGTGTAGGTGCGTCCGGTCTCGTCGCGGACCGCGGCGCCTTCCTCGGCGCCGTTGCGGGCGCGCGTGGAGCGCGCGAGTTTGATGAGCTTCTCGTCCTCGGGATTCACGGGCTCACCCTAGTGGCTCGCTCCAACCGGATCGCCGCCGCCTCCGCGGCCTTCGCGACGGCGGCGCGCTGGCCCTTGCGCAGCAGCGCGGGCCCGGCCACCAGCAGCAGGTCGCCGCCGACCCGGTGCGCGACGAGCTCGTAGCTCAGCCGGGTGCCGTCCTCGGCCTCCTCCCGGTAGGCCGCCGCGGCGGTGTCGGCCTCGCTCAGCCGCGGGACGGGCAGTTCCGCACGGCGCAGCCCCATCATGCCCTCGCCCGCGGGCGCCTCGATCGCCGCGCAGTCGTCGATGAGCCGCCGGGCGTCGGCGACGGCCCTGGCCGCGGCCTTGTCGCCGAGGTGGAAGATCCGCTGCGCGAGCGTCGCGCCGGGCTCCACCTGGAAGAAGACGGCGACCTCGGCGGGCTTGGCGGGCCGCAGCCCCTTGCCGTCGGCGAGGCCGAGCAGCGCCGCGCAGTCGAGGTCGAGCGGGGCGACGCCGCCGAACACCTCCTGCGCCGCCGCGGGCAGGTACCCGGCGGGCAGGTCCGCGGCGGTCAGCAGCGCCGACGCGGTCTTCGGCGCGCCCGCCGGGGCCGCGGTCCGCGTCCCGCAGCCCGCGGCACAGACCGCCATGACGGCGCACACGGCCACGCAAGCGAACCGACCCATGGGATATCCCCCCGAAGTCTCCCGACGGCGAGCGGGAACGTTCCCGGTCCCCCGGCGCGTCAATCCTCGGGGTCGCTACCGGGCCGATTCCTCCGGCGCCTCGGCGAGGCGTTCGACCAGGACCGTGGAGATGCGGTTGCGGCGGCCGGTGAGGCTCTCGGCGGTCAGGCGCAGGCCCGCGACCTCGGCGGTCGACCCGGCGATCGCGACGCGGCCGAGGGCGTGCGCGAGCAGGCCGCCGACGGTCTCGACGTCGTCCTCCTCGATGGGGGCGCCGGTCAGCTCGGCGAGCTCCTCCACGCTCAGACGGGCCGTCACCCGGACCGCCCCGTCCTCCAGATGCTCCACCCGGGGGGCCTCGGTGTCGTACTCGTCGGTGATCTCCCCGACGATCTCCTCGAGGATGTCCTCGATCGTGACGAGCCCCGCGGTGCCGCCGTACTCGTCGATGACGATCGCGACGTGGATGTGCTCGGCCTGCATCTCGCGCAGGAGGTCGTCGACGGGCTTGGAGTCCGGCACGAACGACGGGTCCCGCATCAGCGTGGAGACCCGCTCGCCGGAGGCGTCGTCGCCCGACTCGTGCAGCCGCCGGATGACGTCCTTGAGGTAGGCGACGCCCACGACGTCGTCCTCGTTCTCGCCGGTCACCGGGATGCGCGAGAAGCCCGAGCGCAGCGACAGCGACAGCACCTGCCGCAGCGACTTCTCCCGCTCGATGAACACGATGTCGGTGCGCGGCACCATCACCTCGCGCACCACCGTGTCGCCCAGCTCGAACACCGAGTGGATCATCTCGCGCTCGTCCGGCTCGATGAGGCTGCGCTGCTCGGCGAGGTCGACGAGGTCGCGCAGCTCCGCCTCGGTGGCGAACGGGCCCTCCCGAAAGCCCTTGCCTGGAGTGAGGGCGTTGCCGAGGAGGATGAGCAGCGACACCAGGGGGCCGAGGACCCGCGCCAGCGGGAGGATGATCATCGCGCCGGCCAGGGCGACCTTGTCGGCGTGCTGGATCGCCAGCGTGCGCGGGCCGACGCCGACGAGGGTGAAGCTCACCAGGATCATGATCAGCGCAGCCGTGACGTAGGCGCGCCATGTCTCGTCGAGCCAGCCGATGCACAGATCGGCCACGATCACCGTCGCCGCCAGCTCGCACGACGTCCGCAGCAGCAGGAGAAGGCTGACATAAGGGGCGGGATCGGCCACGACGGCCGACAGCTTCGCCGAGTCGAGCTCGGCCACCCGCACCCGCGACACCCGGGACAGAGCCGTTTCCGCGCTCGCGAACAGCCCCGCGAAGACCACCAGCAGCACGCTGAGGGCGGTCATCCACAGCTGGGTGTTCAGCGCGACTCCCGCCAGCTAGCCAGCAGCTTGCCCTGGAGCCCGAACATCTCGGCGTGCTCCTCGGGTTCGGCGTGATCGTAGCCCAGCAGATGCAGGATGCCGTGCGCGCACAGCAGCTCCATCTCCTCCTGGGTGGAGTGGCCCGCCGTCTTGGCCTGCCGCTCGGCTACCGCGGGGCAGAGCACCACGTCGCCCAGCAGGCCCGGATCGGCGACGCCGTCCTCGCTGCCGCCCGACAGGTGGCCCGGCCGCAGCTCGTCCATGGGGAAGGCGAGGACGTCGGTCGATTTGTCCTCGCCCATCCACTTCTGGTTGAGCTCGTGCATCGCGGGCTCGTCGACCATCAGGATCGACAGCTCGGCCTGCGGGTGGATGCGCATGGCGTCCAGGACGTGCCTGGCCAGCTCCACCAGAGCCACCTCGTCGGCCGTCGCCGACGACTCGTTCAACACCTCGATGCTCATCGGCGTCCCCGCTCCCGGCGCCCTGTGCGGCCCGACTGCGGATGGTCCTCCGCGTCGAACCGCGCGTAGGCGTCGACGATGTCCGTGACCAGCCTGTGCCGGACCACGTCGCCGCTGGAAAGGCGGCAGAAGTAGATGTCCTCGATGCCTTCCAGGATGCCCTGGACGACCGCGAGGCCGCTGCGCTGCCCGGACGGCAGGTCCACCTGGGTGACGTCGCCCGTCACCACGATCTTGGAGCCGAAGCCGAGCCGGGTCAGGAACATCTTCATCTGCTCCGGCGAGGTGTTCTGGGCCTCGTCCAGGATGATGAAGGAGTCGTTGAGGGTGCGGCCGCGCATGTAGGCGAGCGGGGCGACCTCGATCGTCCCTGCCTGCATGAGCTGCGGGATCGAGGCGGGGTCGACCATGTCGTGCAGCGCGTCGTACAGCGGGCGCAGGTACGGGTCGATCTTCTCGAACAGGGTGCCGGGCAGGAAGCCCAGCCGCTCGCCCGCCTCGACCGCGGGGCGCGTCAGGATGATGCGGTTGACCTGCTTCTCCTGGAGCGCCTTCACCGCCTTGGCCATCGCCAGGTACGTCTTGCCGGTGCCCGCGGGCCCGATGCCGAAGACGACGGTGTGCTGGTCGATCGCGTCGACGTAGCGCTTCTGGTTGACGGTCTTGGGGCGGATCGTCCTGCCGCGCGAGGACAGGATGTCGTGGCTCAGCACGTCCGCCGGGCGGCCGGAGTGGCGCAGCATCGACAGGCTGCGCTCGACCACGTCCGGGGTGAGCACGGTGCCCTTGCCGAGCAGTTCCACGAGGGAGGCGAACAGCTCCGCCACCAGCTCGGGCTCCGATCCGCCGGTCACGGTGATCTCGTTGCCCCGCACGTGGATGTCGCTGTCGAAGGCCTTCTCCACGGCCGCGAGCAGTTCGTCGCCGGAGCCGAGCAGCGCCACCATCGGCAGGTCGTCGGGTACGACGATCTTCATCTGGGCGTGCGCCCCGGTCCTGGCGGCGGAGCCGCCGCGGGAACTCTTTGATTCGGTCATCTGCCGGCCGCGGGCGGCCACGAACCCCTCTGCTGCGTGGTTTCCGGTCTTGTCGACCATGGTACCGACCGGGGGCCGCCCGGCGCGCGCCCATTATTCAGGGATGAGTCGCGAAAGCGCTGGTCATCCCGTTTCTTCGGCCTATCCTGGAGGCCAGTTGAGCCCCCGGCCGCCCAGCACGTGGGCGTGCGCGTGGAACACCGTCTGACCCGCGCCCGAACCGGTGTTGAACACCACCCGGTAGCCGGACTCGTCGATGTCCTCGACCTCGGCGACCTTCCCCACCTCGACGGCGAGCGCCGCGAGCTCCGCGGGGTGCTCGCCCAGCGCGGCGAAGTCCGGCACGTGCAACTTGGGGATCACCAGCACATGCACCGGCGCCTGCGGATTGATGTCGCGGAAGGCGAGCGTGTGCTCGGTCTCCCGGACGACCTGGGCGGGCACCTCACCCGAAATGATCTTACAGAAGAGACAGTCCACGGGGCCTCCGTCCTCACGTTCGGGGGGCATGCTATCGGGGTGCGGGATACGTAACTTGCACGGCGCGGCGTGGCTTCGTCTGGTTATGGTGGTCTTGGTGGCGCTACCCCCGAGGCGGCTGGACGGCTGAATGCGGTTTGGTAAACCGGACGACGAAGGTGGGCGTCCTCCTGATGTGACCGAGACCGTCCTGGCTCCGCTCCCCGCGGTCGCCGCCGCGTGGGACGCCGACCAAGCAGTGACCGCCCTGTACGGGGCCGAGTACCGCTCCCTGGTCCGCCTCGCCGCGCTGCTGGTGCGCGACGTGGCCACGGCCGAGGAAGTGGTGCAGGACTCCTTCGTGGCCATGCACGGGTCCTGGCGGCGACTGCGCGATCCCGGCAAGGCGCTGGCGTACCTTCGGCAGTCGGTCGTCAACCGCGCCCGGTCGGTGCTGCGGCACCGGGCCGTCGTCGAGAAGTACGCGCCCAAGGGCCTGCCGGACGTGCAGAGCGCCGAACACGGGGCCATCATCCAACTGGAGCGCGACGCCGTCGTCCGCGCGCTGCACGGGCTGCCGCCCCGTCAGCGCGAGGCCCTGGTGCTGCGCTACTACGCCGATCTGTCCGAAGCCGAGATCGCCGCCGCCATGGGCATCAGCCGCGGCGCGGTGAAGAGTCACACGGCGCGCGGCATGGCCGCGCTCCGCAACGTCCTGGAGCACCCATGACCACCGGCGACCCGTACGCCGACCTGCTCCGCCGCGCCCTGCACGCGGAGGCGGACGAGGTCATGCCGTCGCCCGAGGGACTGAGCCGCATCCGCGAGCGGACCTCCGTGCCCCGCCCCTTCCCCTGGCCGAGCTGGAAGAGCATGCTGCTCGCCGCCGCCGCGGCCCTGGCCACCGGCACCGTTGCGATCACCGCCACCCCCGCCGCCTACCACCGCTTCATCGCCCCGGACACCGAGTCCGTGCCGGTGCAGGAGCCCAAGAACGCGCCCGGTCCTTCGGAGCAAGGGCCTCAGACCGTCACCCCGACCCCGACGGAGACCCGGTCCCTCTGCGTCTCCGCGCCTGCGGACGTGACCCCCGCGCCGGGATCGTCCTGCCCGCCTTCGACGACGCCGCGCCCCACCTCCCAGACCGAGTCCTCCCCGCAGGCGCCCGTCCCGACCGTCCCGCCGCCCGCGACCCAGCAGCCCACGCCGACGCAGGCCCCGACCTCCGAGGCGCCCGCGCCCCCGCCCGCCGAGTCGCCCTCCTCGTCCGCCCCCGCCACCCCCGACCCGACTGCGGTCGACACCCCGGCCACGGCCGACCCGTCACCCTCCTGACCCCCGATCCCGGGCAAGGAGCCGCCCCGGCCACCCGGGTTCTGGCCGGGGCGCGCCCCACCCGTCCCACGGCGTCGCCCTGTCCGTGCTCCGCGTGCGGGCCGGTCCTGCTGCGCCGCCAGGTCGGCGGGATGCCGTCCGGACGCGGTCACCGGGGCCTTGCGCCGGTCGTCCTGCGGTCGTCCACAGGGCCGCGGACGGGACGGGGCGCGAGCTGCGAGGATGGAGGGGTGAGTGCTCCGGTTTTCGTGGTGGAGTCCGCCGTGCTGGCGGACGGCAGGATCGTGGTCGAGGGGGCCGAGGGGCGGCACGCGGCCACGGTGAAGCGGTTGCGGGAGGGCGAGGAGGTGGTGCTGACCGACGGGGCCGGGCTCGTGGTGCGCGGTGTCGTCGCCGGGGTCGGCCGGGACAGGCTCGAGGTGGAGGCGGTCGAGCGGAGGGTCGAGCCGGAACCCGCGCCGAAGCTCGTCGTGGTGCAGGCGCTGCCGAAGGGCGAGCGGGGAGAGCTCGCCGTCGAGGTGATGACGGAGGCCGGCGTCGACGTGATCGTGCCGTGGTCGGCGAGCCGCTCGATCACGCAATGGCGTCCCGAGCGCCGCGAGAAGTCCCTCGCCCGCTGGCGCAACGCCGCCCGCGAGGCCGCCAAGCAGGCCCGCCGCGCCCGCTTCCCGGAGGTCGCCGACCTGGAGACCACCGCCCAGGTCGCCGCCCGCCTCGCAGCCGCCCCCCTGGCCCTCGTCCTCCACGAAGAAGCCGCCGAGCCTCTCAGCCGAGTCGCCCTGGCCGCCCCGGAGATCGTCCTGGTCGTGGGCCCGGAAGGCGGCATCAGCCCAGAGGAACTCGATCTCTTCACCGCCTCCGGCGCCGAACCCGTGCTCCTGGGCCCCACCGTCCTGCGCACCTCGACCGCCGGCGTCGCCGCCGCCGCTGTCCTCCTCTCCCGCACCGGCCGCTGGTGACCCGACCACACCCCGAAGCCGTCCCGCGAACCCCTGCGCCGACCGCACGCCTCCGTCCCCACCCGATCGGGTGCGAGAAGAAGGCCGGAAGACGCGGGACGGCCGGGCGCTGGGGGCGCCCGGCCGTCTGGTCAGACCGTTAGGGGTTGTTGTAGCCGTCGTGGTAGGCGTCGGCCACTTCGTCTCCTCAAGTGTGGAAGGCGTCCCTGAGGCGGGAGAAGAAGCCCTGCTGGCCGGGGGCGAACTTGCCGGGGGGGCGCTCCTCGCCGCGCAGGACCGAGAGCTGCTTGAGGAGGTCCTCCTGCTCGGGGTCCAGCTTGGTGGGGGTCTCCACGTTGACGTGGATCATGAGGTCGCCGCGGCCGCTCGCGTTGAGGTGGCGCGCGCCCCTGCCGTACAGGGGGATGACCTGGCCGGACTGGGTGCCGGGCCGGATGTCGACCTCCTCCGCGCCGTCCAGGGTCTCCACCGTGACGGTGCTGCCGAGGGCCGCCGCCGTCATCGGGATCTGGACGGTGCAGTGCAGGTCGTCGCCCTCGCGCTCGAAGATCGCGTGCTGGCGCTCCACGATCTCCAGGAACAGGTCTCCGGCGGGGCCGCCGCCGGGGCCGACCTCGCCTTCGCCCGCGAGCTGGATGTGCGTGCCGTGCTCGACGCCCGCGGGGATCTTGACCTTGATCGTCCGCTGGGTCCGCACGCGCCCCTCGCCGGAGCACTCGCGGCACGGCGTCCGGATGACCGACCCGTAACCGCCGCACTGGGGGCACGGGCGCGAGGTCATGACCTGGCCGAGGAAGCTCCGCTGCACCTGCTGGATCTCACCCCGGCCGTGGCACATGTCGCACGTGTCGGGATGCGTGCCGGCCTCGGCGCCCGAGCCGCTGCACACCTTGCAGACGGTCGCGGTGTCGATCGTCAGCTCGCGGGTCGTGCCGAACGCGGTCTCCGAAAGGTCCAGTTCGACCCGAAGCGTGGCGTTTCTGCCGCGACGGGCGCGCGAGCGGGGGCCGCGCGTCCCTGCCTGGCCGAAGACGGCGTCCATGAGGTCGCTGAAGGGGAAGCCCGCCCCGAAACCGCCGCCGAAGCCGCCCGCGCCGGCGCCGCCGGACGCGAAGGGGTCGGCGCCGAGGTCGAACATCTCCTTCTTCTTCGGGTCGGACAGGACCTCGTAGGCCTGCGTGACCTCTTTGAACTTCTCCTGGCTCTCCACGTCCGGGTTGACGTCCGGGTGGAGTTCGCGCGCGAGCCGGCGGTAGGCCTTCTTGATCTCGTCGGGGGTGGCGCCGCGGCCCACCCCGAGGATCGCGTAATAGTCGCGCACTACGAGCCAGCCAGGATCTGTCCGACGTAACGTGCCACAGCGCGTACCGCTCCCATCGTTCCGGGGTAGTCCATGCGGGTGGGGCCGAGAACCCCGAGGCGGGCCAGCGCCTGCCCGTCCATCCCGTAGCCGGTGGCGACCACGGAGGTGGAGCGCAGCCCTTCCATCTGGTTCTCGGTGCCGATTCTGACGGTCAGGGTAGCCGGATCCCCGGTCTCCCCCAGCAGCCTCATCAGCACCACCTGCTCTTCCAGGGCCTCCAGCACGTCCCGGAGGCTCTGCGAGAAGTCGACGTGGGCGAGGTTGGCCGCGCCCGCGAAGACGATCTTCTCTTCGTTCCGTTCGACCAGGGTCTCCAGCAGCACCGACAGCACCGCCGCCGCGATCGGCCGGTCCTCGGCCGAGACGCGCTCGGGCAGGTCCTCCACCGCGAGGGGCACCTCGGCGAACGACCTCCCGTCCAGGCAGGTGTTGAGCAGCGCCCGCAGATGCGCCACCGACTCGTCCGCGAGGTCGGCGGCGGTCTCGAAGACGCGCTGCTCCACCCGTCCGGTGTCGGTGATCACCACGAGCAGCAGCCGCCGCGCCGACATCGGCACCAGCTCGATGTGCCGGACCGACGAGCGCACCAGCGACGGGTACTGCACCACGGCGACCTGCCGGGTGAGCTGCGCGAGCAGCCGGACGGTGCGGGACACCACGTCGTCGAGGTCATAGGCGCCGGCGAGGAAGCTCTCGATCGCCCGCCGTTCCCCGGGCGACATCGGCTTGATCGTCGACAGCCTGTCGACGAACAGGCGGTAGCCCTTGTCCGTCGGTATCCGGCCCGCGCTGGTGTGGGGCTGGGTGATGTACCCCTGCTCCTCCAGCACGGCCATGTCATTGCGCACGGTGGCCGGCGAGACCCCGAGGGCGTGCCGTTCGGCCAGCGCCTTGGAACCCACCGGTTCGTTGGTGGAGACGTAGTCCTCCACGATGGCGCGCAGGATGGCCAGCTTACGATCTTCCAGCAACGCTCACCTCCTGCTCGGCGCTCCCACTGCCCGGTGTCCGGCTGCCGATCAGGCTGCCTGGCACTCCCAGTCTATGAGTGCCAAGTGTACGGTCCCGGGCGCGGAAGTCGATGTGCGAGAGTCTGGTGCATGTCCTGGGAAGAGGTCGCCGATCGCTGTTTCCGCCGCAGCCACGGCAGGTTCGAGGTGAATGTCGGGGTCGTCACGGGGCGGCTGGGCACCGTCCTCATCGACACCGGAGCCTCCCCCGCCGAAGGCCGGGAACTGCGCGAGGAGCTGCGGGAACTGGGCGTCGGCGAGCCCGTCGCGGTGATCAACACGCACGGCCATTTCGACCACTGCTTCGGCAACGGGGCCTTCACCGGCCTGTTCTGGGGGCACGCGGGCCTCCCTGAATACCTGCGCCGAGAGGTCTGGATCACCATGGCCGCCGACGACCCCGACTGGGCCCGCTCCGTCGCCGGGACCGAGGTGCCCCCGCCCACCCAGACGGTCTCCGGCACCGCCCTCATCGACCTCGGCGACCGCCTCGTGGAACTCCACCACCTCGGCCGCGGCCACACCGGGCACGACCTCGTCGTCCAGGTGCCCGACTCGGGGGTGCTCTTCTCAGGCGACCTCGTAGAGGAGTCCGGCCCCCCGGCCTACGGAGGCGACAGCTACCCCTTGGACTGGCCGATCACCCTGACGCGGCTGCTGGAACTGCATCCGGAGACGATCGTGCCGGGGCACGGCGCACCCGTCGGGCGGGAGTTCGCGGTGCGGCAGCGGGACTCCATCGCGGCGGTGGCCCACGGCGTCCGTGAGACGTTCGACCAGGGCCTCGATCCTGTGCAGGCGCTCACGGCCCGCGACTGGCCCTACGACCCGCTGCGCCTCTTCCAGGCCGTCCGCAGGGGCCACGGGCAGCTTTCCCGTCCTTCGGAGTGATGCGCCGCCGGGTGATGCACCGCCGCGCCCCCGAGGGTTAGGGTCGGGGCGTGCGCAGCAAGGACTATGGAGACGACGTCCTCGCCGGGAACTGGCGGCTCCCCCGCAAGGGCACCATTCCCGAGATCCCCGCCGAGCGCGACCTCGTCGTCGAGGACCCCGACAGCGGGTTCTGCGGCGCCGTCGTCGCCTGCGGCAAGGAAGAGGTCACCCTTGAGGACCGCTTCGGCAAGCGCCGCGTCTTCCCCCTCGACCCCGCCGGATTCCTGCTGGACGGCAGGCCCGTCACCCTCGTACGGCCCGTCCCCCGGCAGGGCGGTCCGGCCCGCAGCGCCTCCGGGTCGATCGCCGTCCAGGGGCACCGGGCGCGGGTGGCGCGGGAGAGCCGGATCTACGTCGAGGGCGTCCACGACGCCGAACTCGTCGAGAAGATCTGGGGGCACGACCTGCGGGTCGAGGGCGTCGCGGTGGAGTACCTGGAGGGCATCGACCATCTGCCGCTGATCGTCGAGGAGTTCGAGCCCGGCCCGGGAAGGCGCCTCGGCGTCCTCGTGGACCACCTCGTGCCGGGCTCCAAGGAGTCGAGGATCGCCGCCCGGGTCACCGACGCGAACGTCCTCATCTGCGGACACCCCTACATCGACGTCTGGCAGGCCGTGAAGCCCGCCGCCCTCGGCATCCGGGCCTGGCCCGAGGTGCCCAAGGGGTTCGACTGGAAGGAAGGGGTCTGCGCCCGGCTCGGCTGGCCCGGAGACACCCGCGCGGCCTGGCGGCGGATCCTCGGATCCGTGCGGACTTTCGCGGATCTGGAACCTGAGCTGCTCGGGCGCGTCGAAGAGTTGATCGACTTCGTCACCGCTCCCGAGGAGTGACGCCCATGGCACGTCGCAGCCGCCCCCAGCCCACCCCGACCGTCCGTCTTCCCGAGGGCTTCGCCGCCGGGTTCCAGGGCGGGCCGACCACGCCGGACGAGCGCCAGTGGGCGCTCACCGCCTACATCGGCCAGTTCGTCCTGTGGGTGCTGCCCCCGCTGTACGTCTACCTGACCAAGAAGCGCCGCTCGGCCTACGCCCGCCACCACGGCCGCCAGGCGCTCAACCTCGCTTTGACGACCGGGATCGTGGTCGGCGCCGCGCTGTGGATCAGCCAGTGGGTCCCGGCCGCCCAATGGGTCGCCGCGGGCTGGGTGGTGCTCGCCCTCGGCCTCATCGTGTTCAGCGCGACCCGCGTCAACAAGGGAGCCTGGCACCGGCTGCCCGTTCCCGTCGCCTGGCCGATCTTCAAGGACCGCCCGCGCGCTTAGGTGAGGTCGCGGACCACGGCGTCGGCGAGGAGGCGGCCCTGGAGGGTCAGGACGGCGCGCCCGTCCACCCGCTCCACCAGGCCGCGCGCCTCCTGCTCGGCAACGGTGGCCGCATCGAGGAGCTCCAGCGGGCAGCCCTCGCGGAGCCGGATCTCCAGCAGGATCCGCTCCACGAGGCGGGTCTCGGCGTCGAGCACCTCGCGCGCGTGCGCCGGTGTGCCGCCTTCGGCGAGGCGGGAGGCGTACGCGGCGGGGTGCTTGACGTTCCACCACCGCGTGCCGCCGACATGGCTGTGCGCGCCGGGGCCCGCGCCCCACCAGTCCGCGCCCTTCCAGTACAGGACGTTGTGGGCGCACTCCCCACCCGGCAGCGCCCAGTTCGACAGCTCGTACCAGCGCATCCCCGCCTTGCCGAGCAGCTCGTCGGCCATGAGGTAGCGGTCGGCCATCGCGTCGTCGTCCGGCTCGGCGAGCACCCCGCGGCGGACCTGCGCGGCGAGCTTCGTGCCGTCCTCGACGATCAGCGCGTACGCCGAGATGTGGTCGGGACCCGCCTCCAAGGCCGCTTCCAGGGACGCCCGCCAGTCCTCGTCGGACTCTCCCGGCGTGCCGTAGATCAGGTCGAGGTTGACGTGCGCGAACCCCGCCTCCCTGGCCTGCGCGACGACCAGGGGGACCCGCGCCGGCGTGTGCGTGCGGTCCAGGGCCGCGAGGACATGCGGACGGGCGCTCTGCATCCCGTAGGAGACCCGGGTGAAGCCGCCCGCCCTCAGACCGTCCAGATAGGCCCTGTCGACGGTCTCCGGGTTGGCCTCGGTGGTGACCTCGGCGCCGGGCGCGAGGCCGAACTCGCCGTCGATCGCGGCGAGGATCCGGCCGAGGTCGCCGGGCGGGAGCAGGGTCGGGGTGCCGCCACCCACGAACACCGTCTCGACCGGCAGCTCCGCGTCGCCCAGGACGCGCCGGGCCATCCGGATCTCGGAGATCACCGTGTCGGCGTAGGAGTCGCGGGACGCGCCGGGGCCCAGCTCGGAGGCCGTGTAGGTGTTGAAGTCGCAGTAGCCGCAGCGCGTCACGCAGAACGGGACGTGGACGTAGAAGCCGAACGGGCGCTCGCCCAGGCCGGCGAGAGCCGAGGCGGGCAGCGATCCGTCGGCCGGTACGGGGTCCCCTTCGGGCAGCGTCGAGGGCATTCCCCCAGTCTCGCAGCGCGGACGCCGTGCTCCGACCGGCCGGAACTGCCGAGGCCCGGGTGGCGGGGTGTCCCGCCACCCGGGCCCGGGGAACTCAGTCGAACCGGACGGGAGCCTGCGGGGCGGTCGGGGCCGCCGCGGGCAGGACCGTCATCGTGCCGGGACGGCCCGGCACCTGGTCGAGCCGGACCACCCGGCCCGGATAGGCGCGCTGGGCGATCGCGACGTCCCGCTCGTCCCAGCGGCCGTAGAAGACGGGGCTGCCGTTGTGCAGCTCCACCTTCTCCACCCCGGTGGGCCAGCGGCGCAGGAAGGAGTCGATGCCGAACGCCTCGTCGGCCGCGGGCAGGTCGGGGCCGTTCTGACGCGCCATGTGCGCTCCCTCCACCGGGGCACGCCAGGGCGGCAGGCCCCGGAACAGCGCCTCGGGCGTGATCTCGATCTTGAATGGTTCGGTGAGCCGCACCGTCTCGCCCGTGCCGACGACGGCGACCTCGCCGTAGCCGTCCTCGCCCAGCTCGAAGACATGGACGCGCGCGTTCTCGCCCTCGGCGTCCACGACCCAGTAGCAGGGCACCCCGGCCGCCTCGTACAGGGCCTTCTTCGCGCCGAGATCACTCGCCCGCGACGCCTCCGAGGCGACCTCCACGGCCAGCAGCGGAGGGCCCTCCACGAAGCCCTCCCGTCGCTGGCCGGCGCAGTAGACCGTGAGGTCGGACGGCACCCACGTGCCGCCGCCGAGCCGCACAGCCGTCGCCGTGGCCGTCGCCATGTCGCCGTATTCGGCGAACATCACCGGGGCGACGAGATCCGCCACGAGTATCTGGTGCAAGAGTGTGTGACCCACGACGGACAGTTTTCACCCAGGGACGCATGGTGACCCGGCGTTTTCGGGTATCCGTGTGACTCGATCTGATCACGGGGCCTCGACGCCGGTCACCGTCGTCAGCAGGACCACCGCGTCGGTGAGCGCCGTCAGGCCGTGGCGCTCCTGCGGGAGCGGGGCGACGCTGCCCTCCGCCACCTCCACGTCGCCGCTCTTCGCCGTGATGCGCACCGAGCCGGACAGGACCTGGAGGGAGGCCGCCGGAGGCGCCACGTGCTCCTCCAGCTCCACGCCCCGGGTCAGCGCGATCAGCGCCTGGCGCAGGGGGCCCTCGTGCACGAAGAGGTGGGCGCTGCGGCCGTGGCCGTCGGCCTTGGCCTTGGTCAGGTGCTCGTCGCTGAGCGCCTTGAGATCAGTGGTCATGGCCAAGGGATTCCCTGGACCTCACCCTGGCCAAACTGTGATCTAGCCCCGCATGTCACCGCGATCCGGTCGGTAAGCGTGCTTCCAGGACGGACCGCGCCAGTAGTGGTTCGCCGCGGCGATCGTGGCGAACTCCGCCGCCACCGCCTCGCCGCTCACCTGGGGATCCGCCGCGGGCCGCATCCGCAGCAGCACCCGGCGCGCCAGCTCGATCGCCAGCACCCGGCCCTCCTCCGGAGTGTCGGTCATCAGCGAATCGCCGGGCACCAATTCGTCCATGATCGATCCATGCCACCGCACGGGGCCCGCTAATCCGCCGGATCCGACATCCGGGACGTCACTTGATCATGGGCCAGGCGACGAAGGCCGGGAATCGGTACCAATCGCCCTGGGACGCCTTCACTGCCGCGATCACCACGAAGACGACCTCCAGAATCCCCAGCGGGAAGTACAGGAGCGCCCCGAGGCCGAAGGTGACGAACGAGACGGGGATCAGGATGATCGCGTAGGCGATCGCGGTGATCCCGAGGTTGATCCCCTGGGCCGCGTGCCAGCGCGCGAACGGGCCCCTGTCCTTGTAGACCAGGTAGACGATCAGCGGCGCGAACAGCCCGATCAGGAACTGGCCGAGATGCCCCAGCAGGGCCCACGTCCGCTCCTCCGACGCCGAGACCGGCGGCTGCCCCCAGCCTCCAGGGCCCTGCGGGGCGCCCGGCGGCGGGAAGAAGGGCGGCTGGGAGGGCGGACCGAACTGCTGGCCGTAAGGCTGCTGCCCTGGTTGGCCGTAAGGCTGCTGCCCATAGGGCTGCTGGCCGGGCTGCCCGTAAGGCTGCTGGCCGGGCTGCCCGTAAGGCTGCTGGCCGGGCCCCCCGGGATGCCGGCCGGCTCCCGGCTGCGGGAACGGCGGCTGCGTCGACGGCGGGGGCTGCTGCCCCGGCGGGCGCCAGCCCCCCTGGGGTGATGCGGCTCCGTCAGGTTCCCAGGGGGGTGTGCTCATCGCCTCAGGCTCATTTCTTCGGCTTGTCCGCCGACGATCCCGTCGAGAGGGCGGCGACGAAGGCCTCCTGCGGCACGTCCACGCGCCCGATGGTCTTCATCTTCTTCTTGCCCTCCTTCTGCTTCTCCAGCAGTTTGCGCTTCCGGGAGATGTCACCGCCATAGCACTTGGCGAGGACGTCCTTGCGGATCGCGCGGATGTTCTCGCGGGCGATCACCCGGGCGCCGATCGCCGCCTGGATGGGCACCTCGTACTGCTGGCGCGGAATGAGCTCCTTGAGCTTCGTCGTCATCATCAGGCCGTACTCGCGGGCCTTGTCGGCGTGCACGATCTGGCTGAACGCGTCGACGGACTCGCCCTGGAGGAGGATGTCGACCTTGACGAGGTTGGACTCCTGCTCGCCCGTGGGGTCGTAGTCGAGGCTCGCGTAGCCGCGGGTGCGCGACTTCAACTGGTCGAAGAAGTCGAAGATGATCTCGCCGAGCGGCAGCGTGTACTTGATCTCGACGCGGTCCTCCGACAGGTAGTCCATGCCGAGGAGCACGCCGCGGCGGCCCTGGCACAGCTCCATGATCGTGCCGATGAACTCGGTCGGGGTGAGGACCGTCGCCTTGACCACCGGCTCGAAGACCCGCGCGATCCGGCCGTCGGCCGGGTACTCGCTGGGGTTCGTGACGGTGTGCTCCTCACCGTTCTCCATCTCCACGCGGTAGATGACGCTCGGGGCCGTCGAGATCAGCGCGAGGTTGAACTCGCGCTCCAGGCGCTCGCGGACGATCTCCATGTGGAGCAGGCCGAGGAAGCCGCAGCGGTAGCCGAAGCCGAGCGCCAGCGACGTCTCCGGCTCGTAGACCAGGGCGGCGTCGTTCAGGCGGAGCTTGTCCAGGGCGTCGCGCAGCAGCGGGTACTCGTCGCCGTCGATCGGGTACAGGCCCGAGTAGACCATCGGCCTCGGGTTCTCGTACCCGCCGAGCGACTCGGGGGCCGGGCGCGAGGCCATCGTCACGGTGTCGCCGACGCGGGCCTGGCGGACGTCCTTCACACCGGAGATCAGGTAGCCGACCTCGCCGACGCCCAGACCGTCGGTGGAGATGGGCTCGGGCGAGATGACGCCCACTTCCAGGGTGTCGTGGGCGGTGCCCGTCGACATCATGAGGGACTTCTCGCGGCGGGTGATCCGGCCGTCGACCACGCGGACGTAGGTGACCACGCCGCGGTAGGTGTCGTAGACCGAGTCGAAGATCAGGGCGCGGGCCGGGGCGTCGGCGTCGCCGACGGGGGCCGGGACGTCCGCGACGATCTTGTCGAGGAGGTCCTCGACGCCCATGCCGGTCTTGCCCGACACGCGCAGGACCTCGGACGGGTCGCAGCCGATCAGGTTCGAGATCTCCTCGGCCACCTTCTCCGGCTGGGCCGCGGGCAGGTCGATCTTGTTCAGGACCGGGATGATGTGGAGGTCCGCCTCGATCGCCATGTACAGGTTCGCCAGCGTCTGCGCCTCGATGCCCTGGGCGGCGTCCACCAGCAGGATCGCGCCCTCGCACGCGGCCAGCGAGCGGGACACCTCATAGGAGAAGTCCACGTGGCCCGGCGTGTCGATCATGTTGAGGACATGACCCTTCCACGGCAGCCTGACCGCCTGCGACTTGATCGTGATGCCGCGTTCGCGCTCGATGTCCATCCGGTCCAGGTACTGGGCCCGCATGGAGCGGTCGTCGACGACCCCGGTCAGCTGCAGCATGCGGTCTGCCAGGGTGGACTTGCCATGGTCGATGTGCGCGATGATGCAGAAGTTGCGGATCACCGCGGGATCGGTGTGTTTCGGTACGGGCGGCACGCGGATCCTAGGTTGACGTGGAAACGTTCCGACTCCCATCGTCCCATGTCCGTGCCGATGCTCCGGTTGCGGCGGGTCCGTTCCCCGTCCGGCGGGACCCGCGGGCGTCATCGACAGGGCCCCTGAGCTGGGATTCTCCCGCTCGGGTTGGGGGTCGGGGCGTGGCGTTGGTAGTCTTCTTCCTTGCGTGTGGGTGCGTGTGTCTCCGTACCCGCAGATCCGACCGGCTGCCGGATCTCCGCGCCCCATCCGTGACTCACCCGAACGAGGCTTCTTTCAGTGGCGAACATCAAGTCCCAGATCAAGCGGAACAAGCAGAACGAGAAGGCGCGCCTGCGCAACAAGGCCGTCAAGACCGAGCTGAAGTCGGCCATCCGCAGGTTCCGCGAGGCCGTCGCCGCGGGCGACGCCGACGGTGTGGAGACCGCGCTGCGCCACGCCAGCCGCAAGCTGGACAAGGCCGTCAGCAAGGGCGTCATCCACCAGAACCAGGCCGCGAACCGCAAGTCCGCGATCGCCAAGCAGGCCGCCGCCCTGGCCAAGTAAGGCCACCGCGCACCGCGCTTCGAGGCCGCCCCCGCCGATCACGGCGCGGGCGGCCTTCTGCGTCTTTGGGAACCGCGACGCCGGTCGCGCGGACGGCACCGCGCTTCCCGGCTGGGCTTTCCGGCTGCGCTTTCCGGCTGCGCTTCCCGGCTGGGCTTCGGCGAATTCAGATGCGCGGCGGCGGAGATCCGTTTACGCTCGCGAGGGAATGAACGAACGACAGATCATCAAAGTATCGAAGTACCTCGCCCGCCACCTGCGGCACCAGCCCGAGCGCATCGGCCTCCGGCCCGACCCCGCCGGCTGGGTGACCGTCGCCGACCTCCTCGAGGCCTGCCGCAGGCACCGGATGGCGCTGAGCGAAGCCGACCTCCGCGAGGTCGTCGCCGGCAACGACAAGCGGCGGTTCGCCTTCTCCCCCGACGGCCTGCGCATCCGCGCCAGCCAGGGGCACACCATCACCGTCGACCTCGGGCTGCCCGCCGTCACGCCACCCGACGTCCTGTACCACGGGACCGTCGGGTCGGTGCTCGAGGCGATCTTCCGCGAGGGGCTGCGGCCCATGGACAGACACGCCGTGCACCTGTCGCCGGACACCGAGACGGCCCGGCGCGTCGGCGCGCGGCGGGGACGCCCCGTGCTGCTGCGGGTCGACGCCGCCGCGATGGCCGCCGCCGGCCACCTCTTCCAGCGCACCGACAACGGCGTCTGGCTGACGGGGCACGTCCCGCCCTCGTACCTGGCGACCGTGGGCTTTCCGCCGGCCGACTGACGCCTCGGGGGCCGCCGCGCCGGCCTCGGGGCCTCGCGGCCTCCTTCAGGGGTAGCCGATGGCCTCGTCCACATCGCACCAGGTGAGGGTCGGCACCACCCAGTCGGGAGCGGGCTCGTCCTGCGGGCCGAACAGGTAGCGGTGCGGGACCACGTCGCGGATGGCGCGGTGCACGTCCATCCGGTCGTCGATCATGTGCGTGATGCCCAGCTCCGCGCAGTGCTGGGCCTTGTCCGCACGGCGGCGGCAGTACCGGATGTGCGCGCGGGGGATGCCCGTCACCTTGTAGAACTCGTGGTGCTCCAGCCAGGCCAGCGACATGGGCTCGCCCTCCTCGCTGACGCGTGAGATCACCCACGCACGGCCGTTGAAGCGTTCCACGATCCTCGGCAGGATCTCGAACGCGCCCTCGATCAACGGCATGAGCCGCGGATCGTCCAGGAACACCCGGCCGTCGGCCTGCCTGTTGGCGCCGACCACCACACGCCCGAGGTCCACCCCGAGCCTCGCCTCTCCCATGACTCCACCTTGTCCAGCATGCGAACCACCCGCAACCGTTTCTTGGACAACGAGACCGTGTCGCGTTCCGATGCCGTCCGCGAGTGAGAACCCCGTCACCCTCAGCGCGCCGACCTTGCCGCGACGATCTCATGCACCGCGCGTTCCAGCGCGTACCCGGCATCGGCCGCGCCGCCCTTGACCGCCTGATCCGTCTCGGCCACGACGATCAGGGCGCGGGCGATCCCGTCGGGGGACCAGCCGCGGATCTGCCTCTGCAGCCGCTCGATCTTCCACGGCGGCATGCCCAGCTCCTTGGCCAGCGCGAAACTCTTGCCCCGCGCCCCGCCGACCTTCGCCAGGCCCCGGACGCCCTGGGCGAGGGCGCTGTTGATCAGAACCGCCGCCACCCCCGTCGACAGGGCCCAGCGCAACTGCTCCAGCGCCTCGCCCAGCCTGCCCTCGACCGCGGCGTCGGCCACGGTGAAACCCGAGACCTCGGCACGGCCCCGGTGGTAGCGCGCCACCGCCGCGTCGGTGATCTTGCCGCCGGTGTCGGAGATGAGCTGGCTGCAGGCGGCGGCGATCTCGCGCAGATCGTTGCCGACCGCGTCCAGGAGCTGCTGGGCGGCGCCGGGGCTGATCGAGCCGCCGAGCCGGCGGACCTCGGCCCGCAGGAAGTCCAGCCGCTCCCCCGCCTTGGTGACCTTCGGACACGTGATCTTCCGCGCGCCCGCCTTCGTCCACGCGTCGAGCAGCCCCTTGCCCTTGACGCCCCCGGCGTGCACCAGCACGAACACGATGTCGTCCGCCGGGTTCTTCACATAGGCCCCGACCTCCGCCGCCAGATCCTTCCCCAGGTCCTGCGCCGCCCGCAGCACGATCACCTTGCCCCCGCCGAACAGCGACGGCGACGTCAGCTCCACCAGCCGCCCCGACTCCAGCCCCGAAGGCACCAGATCCACCACCTCGGCGTCCGGCTCCCGCCTCCGCGCCTCCCCCACGATCTCCCCCACCGCCCGATCGACGAGCAGCTCCTCATCCCCCACGACCACCGTCACCAAGTCCACCCCCCCAGAATGCCACCACCCCCCGACCACTCCACCCCGAACCCAGCCCCCACCCCCCCGAAAACCCGGCCCAGGGCGTGGGCAAGGCGGGGCCACCCCGACCCAGGGTGTGGGCGGCAAGCGGGGCCAGGCGTATGGGGTCAGGGCAGGGCGCGGGGCAGGTTATGCGGGTCAGTGCGCGCAGGGCAGGCGCGCGCAGGGGCGGTGCGCGCAGGGGCGGTGCGCGCGAGGCAGGTATGCGGGGTCAAGTGTGGGCAGGGCAGGTATGCGGGGTCAGGTGTGGGCGGGGCAAGTGTGCAGGGTCAGGTGTGCGGGGTTCAGGGGCCGTGGGGGTCAGGGGCCGTGGGGGCGGGTGTGGACCTGGAGGCGGGAGCCGGAGGTGGAGACGGCTATGTCGCCTTGGAGGTCGGTGCGGTAGACGCGGGCGGGCTCCAGGAGCTTCAGGGTGCGGGTGGACGGGTGGCCGTAAGGGTTGTCCCGGCCTACGGAGATCACGGCGATGCGGGGACGGCCTTCGGTGAGGAAGGCCGCCTCCTGCCGCGGGCTCCCGTGGTGCGGGACCTTGAGGACGTCGATCTCCGGGATCAGGCCGCGCAGCGCGTTCTGCGCGTCCTCTTCCAGATCCCCGGCGAGCAGCACGGACAGGCCCGGCCAGCGCGCGAGCAGGACGACACTGGCGTTGTTGACGAGGGTTCCGTCGTCGGAGGGCAGCGGCGGGCCCGGGCGCGGGCCGAGGACGTCGAGGGTGAGCGCACCGTACGCCCACCGCCGCCCGGGGACCGCGGGGAGCAGCGCCGGAGCGGCGCGCGCCGCGGCGACCGCGCGCCGCTCGGGGCCCAGACCGCTCAGCGGGCTGTGCGCGACCACCGCGCCCGGTCTCGCGCGCAGCACCCCGCTGAGCCCCGCGACGTGGTCGGCGTGCGGGTGAGTGAGCACCACCAGCGAGACCCTCCGGACGCCGAGCCGTCTCAGGCAGCCGTCGACGAGCACCGGGTCGGGCCCCGCGTCGACGACCACCGCTCGCCCCGGCCCCTCGGCGAGGACCAGTGCGTCGCCCTGCCCGACGTCGCAGGCGACGAACCGCCACCCGTCGGGCGGCCACGCGGGCGCCGTGATCCGGACCGCCGCGAACGTGACCGCCGCCCCCGCGACGGCCGCCGCCGCGAACCGCCTGACCCACCGCACCCGCGCCGCGGCGACCACCCCGACCGTGCAGACGGCCAGGCAGACCGCGCCCCAGAGCCCTCCCGGCCATGGCAGCACCAGATAGGGCAGCGCCGCGAACGCCTCCGCGACCGCGATCACCCAGGACGCCGCCCACCCCGCGGGCACCGCCGCCCAACGCGCGGCGTCCGCCGACACCTGGGCCAGCACGGCGGCGGCGAATCCGCACACCGTCGTCAGCCCGATCCCCGGCGCTGCCAGCACGTTCGCCGGGACCGCGGTGAGCCCGACCTGCCCGGACAGCGCCGCCAGCACCGGCCCGACCGCCGCCTGCGCGGCCAGCGGCACCGCGACGGCCTCGCTCAGCCGGCGCGAAAGCCCCCACGCGTGCAGGGCGTCCCGCCAGCGTGGCGCGAGGAGCAGCAGGCCCGCCGTCGCGGTCACCGACAGGACGAAGCCGTACGACCCCGCGAGCCCTGGGTCGAGCAGGATCAGCACGACGACGGCGCCCGCGAGGGCGGGCACACCCTGCCTCTCCCGCCCGGTGAAGACCGCGAAGAGCCCGATCGCCCCCATGACCGACGCCCGCAGCACGCTGGGCTCCCCGCCGACCACCGCGAAGAAGGCCGCCGCGGCGATCCCCGCGGCGACCGCGGCGCGGCGCAGCCCCAGGCCCGCCCACCGGACCGCCCACAGCACCGCGGCGGTGAGGATCGAGAAGTTCGCGCCGCTGACGACCAGGCAGTGCACCAGGCCGGCGGCCCGGAACTCCTCGTGGGTCCGCTGCGGCAGGCCCGACACGTCGCCCAGCACCATGCCGGGGACGACGCCGCGCGGCTCGGGGGCCATGTCGTCCACCGCCTTCCGCAGACCCGCCCGCACTCCCTCGGCCCACCGCTGCCAGGCACCCGCCTCACCGATCACCTCCGCCCGTCCCCGAGCCAGCACCAGCGCCCCGACGAGGCCGCCGCCGTCGGGCACCGCGAACCGTCCGCGTCCGCGCACCCGCTCGCCCATCCGCGCCTTCTCCCACCCGCCCGCGCCCTCCTCCCACTCCATCGCCATCACCACCACCGGCGTCCGCACCGGCACCCCGCCGTGCAAACCCACCCATTCCGCCCTCCCCTCCACGACGAGCACCCCCTTCCCCGTCCTGCGCACCCCCGCCGTCACGACCACCTCCACATCCGCCGTCTCCTTCCGCTCCGCCGCCTTCCGGACGACCCCGCCCTCCACGGCCTCCACCCGCACCCCCACCCCCACGGCGCAGGCCGCCCCCACCGCCAGCGCCGCCGCCACCGCGCGCCACCCCCGCGCCCACCCGGCCAGCCCGCCGACGCAGCACCCGGCCGCCACCCAGTACGCCTCCCAGCCCCACCCGATCCGGACCAGGCCGAAAGCCAGAGCCCAGACCACGCCCGCGACCCCCACCAGCCGCACGTCGACCGGCCGCTTTCCCCCGGCCTCCGCCCACCCGCCATGCCCCGCCACCGCACCCATCCCCTTCCGAAGAACTGCCTGCTCCTTTGGCACCTGCGACCCCACCCGTCGGTCTCACCTCGCGCGCCTAGACGCGGATGTGCGGGGCCAGGTCGGCGTACCGGCTGTCGCCGATGCCGCTGACGTCGCGGAGCTCGTCCGGGGTGCGGAAGGGACCGTGGGCGGTGCGGTGGTCGAGGATGCGCTGAGCGAGGACGGGGCCGACGCCCGGGAGCTGCTGGAGCTGGTCGAGGGTCGCGGTGTTGAGGTCGACGGGGGTTTGAGGCACCCCGGCCGGGGCCTGCGGCTGGGCGAGTGGCTGCGGCTGGTCGGCGCCCACGTTGATCTGTTCGCCGTCCTGGACCTTCCGGGCGAGGTTGAGCGCGCCCACCTCGGCCTTCGGCCGCAGCCCGCCCGCCGCGGCGACCGCCTCGTGCACGCGGGAGTCCGGCGACAGCGTCACGATGCCGGGGCTCCGCACGTCGCCCGCCACGTGCACCACCACGGGCCGCGCCGTCGCCGCGGGCACGGGGGACGCGGCGGGCACCGGCTCCGCCGACCGGTTCGTCTCCTCCCGCGCGAACAACTCGGGCTCAGGGCGCGTCGCCCAGAAGAACACCCCCGTCGCGACGACCGCCACGAACGCGAGCACGGCCAGCGCCCGCGCCCCCGTGATCCCCGGATCGAGCCGCTCCATCACCCTTCCGGCAGCCCGCCGCGCCTCCTCCAGACGCACCCCGCTCCCCCTTTCCCGATCTTCCACCCACTCCGTCCCCGACCTTCCGTCCTCCCGTTCCGCGCCCTCCCGCACCCGCAGCGGCCTCCCCCGACCTCCGCTTTCCCCTTCGGCCAAGACGTCCCCCGCTCCGCCGCCGTCCGCCTCCCCACCCCGAGGCACCCCGGGCCCGGCCCCGCCACCCAGCCCCCCGAGCACTCCGACCTCCCTCTCCGTCCACACCGCACGCGCCCCGCTCCCTCCTTCACTCCACCCGCCGCCTCCTCCACCCGTTCTCCCGCCCCACCCCGCGTCCGCGTCCCCCTTCGAACCCGGCCCGCCGCCACCCCACGCCAAGGCCCCGCCGATCCCCCCACCTTCCGGCCCCAACTCCTCCCCGAACCC